>JAUMZX010000008.1 GCA_030527905.1 Cardiobacteriaceae bacterium | reverse complement strand
TTAGAACATTGATGGAAATGTGGCACAATCAAGAAGAATTTAGAGATTCGGAAGATAGAAAACAGAAGTTGAAACGCTTTATCAACTTTTATAATACGGTTAAACCCCATAAGGGCATTTTAAACAAAACGCCTTATGAGGTTTTAGATGATTATTTTAAACAGGAAGTGTAAACAACGCGGCGATTTCCTACATATAATCTAATGTTGGTGTAGCAGACGAACATCATAATTTCACAGAAACACCTATCTAACAGACTGCCGTTTCCAATCTCCTGCCTGTTCCACTAGACCTAGTAGAGATAAGAATCTTAGAAATTTACTGACATCTACATATAGTTAAGATCGCGCAAAAAAAGCAACGGGGACGACAATCGTTGTCATCCCCGTTATTTTTAAGATATACGGTAATTACTTATGATCGTGATTATTCTGTTGATAGAACAAGAATTCATCTGTTACTTTGCCATCCGGTAAAACACAAACACGAGATTCCGTACCAGCACCATTACTACGAATTTCACTATATCCACCTTGCTGATAGCAATATTCGGAAGCAGGATTCTCAGGATTTACAGGATCGCGCACTGCAGAATTATAGGCAGGCACATGCTCATGGTAATGACACGCCGTCAACAACAATAAACTTAACGAGAAAAAAACATACTTCATGTTGTAAAAACCCTTTGATAACAAAAAAATCAATGTGTCGCACATATTGCTAATCGTCTGTCTAGCATTTACAGAATATTCCGCTTTTGAAAAGAACAAACCATACGACGAAGCCATTCTAACGAGGTTATCACCATACTAGCAAACCTGATTGATGACAAAATGATAGGTTGCCCACCAATACCCCACAATAATGCCATTTGTATCTCCAATATTATGAGAGCAACGATCTATGCCATACACAACTGAAATATCTGGTATCGACAAAATCCATTTACCCTAACCCTACTTTTTTCTTAGAAAAAAGCTAACTGAAAATTTCAGAAAAATTTTCAATAATACTTCTCGAATAGTTTCATCATAGATCCCTGCTTATCTATAAAATATCTGTAACATCAATACCAATGATAAGATGGCTAATCTGTCTTTTTCATCAACCGTCTAATCTTCTTAATAAAGACAGTGTCAAGAAAGTGAGCACATCCTAAAATACAAAAACGTAGCTCGCCATCCTACTTGCGTTGCAGTTCTTTGATACCGTAGGTTATGATGAATGTAATACCGTTTCCTACAAAGGAATTCATATAACCACCGCTTAATAACACGGATAGGATGCCACTATGATGAATTCATTTTATCGACTCCTTTATTGCCAATATTTTTGCCAGCACCGGTGAAGGGTTATTCAAATTCACCTTGCCGCTGCTCGTTTTGGAAATTACAGGTTCGGCAACGGATACCGCGCTAACTTTTGCACTCACCTATCTTCCATATCTGGTTTTCTCTTTATTGGGCGGTGTCGCAGCGGATAAGTTTTCTCGACGCAAAATCTTGTTATTACCAGCCTAACTGGCGGTTCCATCAGCGCGCTACTGTGGTGGGCACACTCTCCTTTTGCAGTTGCTGCCGTATGGTCATTGGTTTATCTGGTCGGTTCTATTACCGTGGTGACTTTTTTCACTTTACGGCAAAGGGTGGTTCCTAAAAATATTTTAGGACGCGCGGTCGCCGTGACCCGCTTGATTTCTTTTTCCAGTATTCCTGTCGCTGCAATTCTGGGTGGTTTTCTCATAGAACACGTTGGTATGTATATTATTATTTTGTTATGCGTTGTCGTGCGCCTAGGTGCTGCCTTTTTGATGCTGTTTAGCCCTCTCACAAAAGCAGAGTAATTTTCCTCATCTCGGCGTACCACAAATTACTTATAACGTTTTTATCGACGCCGTTTTAATTATGCTGAATAGCGCCAGCGCGTATTTAGAGCTGATAGTGCAACAGTAAGGGGTTATAGTGGGTAAAGTAGCGTTGATTGATGCAGCTAGCTCGCCTGAGGCAAGCGTTTCTATGAAATACCGACTTTAATCTGTCATATCAACACTAGATTAAAACAGGCTTTTTATTTTCAGCTGGATTTCCTATAAATCAGAATACGGTATCCGCGCATTTTTGTGTTCGAACCATATTTGATAACCGTGCTATGCTGTTTATACGGTTATTCGACGGTATTGGGGAGGTTACCATCTCGTGTATCCGTAGGATTTTCATCACTGAAGGGACGTAAGGTCTCTTGACCATTTGCATCACGACTCAGTTGTTGTATGCGCTGCTCGGCATGTTCAAGCTGCTGTTGACAGCTACGGATGAGTTTGATTCCTTCTTCGTAGGCGGCCAGCGCTTTTTCCAAACTCAGTTCGCCGTTTTCCAATTGTTTGATCAGGCTTTCTAGTTGTTGCAGTTGTTGTTCGTAGGTCATATTTGTTCATTCAGAAGTTGTAGAAGGCTGTGATAACGAGCTGTCGCAATTTCTCCCTTTTCTAAGGCAGCAAGAACCGCGCAATCGGGCGCGGTTTGATGGTCACAATCAGAAAAGCGACAGCTGGCAGCATAAGGCTGGATATCAGGAAATCCGTTGATAATAGCATCGCGTCCTAGATGGTTAAGCGCAAAACCGCGTACACCGGGCGTATCAATAAGCGCGGTTTCATCGTCAAGCGGATAACGGCGCAAATTGGTTGTGGTATGCCGTCCATGCCCTGTAACGGCAGAAATTGCTTGTATCCAGATGTCCGTATCCGGTTTTAAGCTGCGAATCAGACTGGATTTCCCCACGCCCGATTGTCCGCAAAGTAGGGTTTGTTTGCCTTGTAGCCACTGACACAGGTCGGTAGGCGCTGCGGCATGCCCCAAACTTGCGCGATAAACTGGAATATGAAGCTTATGATAAGGCGCAAGGCGCTCGTTTATTATATGGATGTTGTGCGGTTCGAGTAGATCCGTTTTGTTTAGCAGTATCGCGCTACTAATTCCTGCTTCTTGCGCTGCGATCAGGTGTCTATCAATAAAGTTTTCCTGCCAGTCGGGCTCTACGGCAATCACAATCAACACTTGTTGTAAGTTAGCAGCAATAACTTTGCTTTTGCGTCCTTGCCATTTACAGAATGCGTGAGCACGAGGCAAAACAGCTTCAACAACCGCATGTTCATCATGAGTCGTACGAATAAGTACACGATCGTTACAGGCAATATCGCTACTGTGTTTACGCCAGTCGGCACTCAGTATGCGCCCTTGATGTTCAAGAATGAGATGGTAGCCAAGATGACTCACTACGATGGCGGTGTTGTCCGCATGTTGTTTTGTCAGTTTATCCGCATGCTGGTGGTCAATGCGACGTCGCTGTTGTTTATTGAGTTTGTTCAAGGTTATTTTCTTGGCTGAAAATATCATCAATGGCTTTTTGCGCTCCTTGACTGCGCTGCTCTCCAGTGACTTCTCCAAAGCGGTATTGCAACCACGCATCTCGAACGAGTAAGTATTTGTCCTGCCCCGTATCACCAACATTTTTTTCTAGTTGTAATAGCTGAGCGCGATTCTGTATCGCGTTAACAGAGTTGAGGGTCCAATAAGCAACATCGTTATCTAGATAATAGAGTGGCGCCGTAAAGCGTAAATCAACACCGCGTCCAAAGCCATCACGTACTGTACTGGGTCCCAAGACAGGAAGCATCAGGAATGGTCCAGATTTTACGCCATAATGCGCCAGTGTTTTGCCAAAATCTTCCTTAATTTTAGGGTTACCCATCGGAGTGGCGACATCAATCAATCCCCCTAGTCCAAATACGGTATTATCTATGATACGAACCAGGATGTGTAAAGACTTTTTGAACTCAAGTTGCACGAGACTGTTGGCAAAGGAACCTACATCATCAAGATTGCCAAAGAAGTTACTAATGCCGGTTTTGATAGGACGAGGGGTCACCGTGTCATACCCTGTGGCGATCGGTTTTAGTAGATAGGTATCCAAGGTATCGTTAAAGACAAAGACCTTACGGTTAAACGGTTCCCAAGGATCATAGCTGTAACCATTAGCATCAATGGCACTGCTACAACCAAAGAGGAATAAACAAAGTGCTGTCACAATGGGGAGGGTGGCTTTTTTCATGGATGTATCTCAGTATTATCGTTTGTTTCTGAAAAATCTTCTGTATACGCAATGTTATCTTCATTATGAAGATATACGGAACTTTGTAGGTAATGCTCTTTAATATAACCGAGAAAAACATTAATGACGGCAGCAGCAGGTAAAGCTAGTAGGATACCCATAAAACCAAAAAGTTGCCCTCCTGCCAGAATAGCAAAGAGAACAGCTACAGGATGTAACCCAATTCGATCACCCACGAATTTCGGCGTAAGCACCATGCCTTCAAGACCTTGAGCAACGATAAAGACTATCGCCACCCCTATAGGGTGTATAAAATCTTGAAACTGCATGAGCGCCATCAGTCCTGCTAGAAGAATGCCAACAATAAGTCCAAGATAGGGAACAAAGCTTACAAAACCTGCAAACATACCTATGATGATGGCCATATCCAGTCCTACAATGCTTAGCCCTATGGAGTAAATGATACCTAGCGCAAGCATGACCAACATTTGTCCACGTAAGAAACCAGCAAGAACTAAGTCTGAACGTTTGGTCAACATGGTGACCGTATTAATGTAATTACGCGGTATAAGCTCGGAGATTTTTGCTACTAGAATGTCCCAATCGCGCAACAAATAAAAAGTAATAACGGGAACAAGCACTAAATAACTGATAAACGTTAAAATATAATTGGCCGATCCTGTAATCTTGGTGAGCAGATTCTTTAAAATTCCTGTTGATGTCCCAATATTATCGCGAATAGCGGCAATAACACTGTCTATATTGATATTTTCTGGTGCAATATCGAAAGTAGTCGCAATTTTTTGTAAAACCGCCTGTTGCAACCATAAACCGTAATTAGGCAGCTTGGCCGACATACGGTCAATCTGCCCACTTACCGCTGGAATAATAACCAGCACTAATAAGATGAAAATAATGATAATGCCACTAAAAACCGTAATAACAGCCGATGTGCGAGAGAGATTGCGCGTTTGTAGCCGATCTACCAACGGATCGCCAACATAGGCAAGCAAAGCAGCTAATAAAAAGGGTGTGAGAATTGGTGTTAGCCAGTAAAATAAAAAGCCAGCAAAAAGTAATAGTGTTAGCCACAACAAGACGGTTGAATTTTTCATTAATTAAAATCATATAGGCTCAAAAACAGGCCGTTCATTCTAACAGAAAGGATATTTATGCAACACCTCGCGACCATACTGGATTGGATTCGTTATGCCACTAGTACTTTAGCACGATCCAATGTCTACTTTGGACATGGTACGGATAATCCGCTGGATGAAGCGGCCGCGTTGGTTTTAGGTTTATTGGGCTTGCCATTCGATCTTAGTCCTACCTATTTCGCAGCGCATCTGACTCTTGATGAACGAGAACAACTGTCTCAGGCCTTACAAAAACGTATTGAATCTCGCATCCCAGTTCCATATCTGACTAACCGTACATTGTATGGCGGCTACGAATTTTATGTTGACGAGCGCGTTCTCATCCCTCGCTCCCCCATTATCGAACTCATTGAGCGCGATTTTAGTCCTTGGTGGAAAACAGCATTACCACCACAACGGATTCTTGACCTGTGTTGTGGCAGTGGTTGTCTTGGGATTCTTGCGCAATTGCGTCAGCCACAAGCAGAAGTTGTTCTGACTGATATCGACACAGGCGCCTTAGAAGTCGCGCAGTATAATTTATCGAAATTTGCTATGGATGATGACGCTCTATTACTACAAGGTGATTTGTTCACCCCCGTACAAGGACAGTTTGACTGGATCATCTGTAACCCGCCTTATGTTGAAGCGGAAGAAATGACAGAAATCGCACAAGAATTTCTTCACGAACCTCAGCTTGCCCTTGTTTCCGGTACTGATGGTTTAGACGCGAGTAGGCGCATTCTTGCTGAAGCGCTTGACTACTTAACACCACGTGGCATTTTAGTATTAGAAGTAGGCACAAACTGGCCGATTTTACAAGAAGCATTTCCTGATGCTGATTTTGAATGGGTAGAATTCAAACGAGGTGGAGAAGGAGTCTGTGTTATCAGTGCTGACGAACTACTCGCATGGCGGGAAGCTGGCATCGTTTAAAAGCAACATCAGAGTGCTAATACATAGATACATCATGGTGTAACCAGTCGAAGCTAACACTTAAAACTTGGCCTGACCACAACCGTGCCATAAGTAAGCAGCGGGAGGCTTCATTAATGAATTTATATAAAAAACTATTAGTAAAGTTTAGCCTTTTTAACATAATTATTTGTTATATATAAATTGAGACCTTTGCAAAAGGTCCCCAAACCGCTTACATTACCCCGACAACACATAGTTCGATAAGTTTATTTTGTTTGTACCAACTTAGACGACTTTTTCGCATAGGGATAATTCTAACTTAAATTTGAATTTCCCTAGTTATCTAGGACAGCCCCTTAAATATTACGAACGAAAAGGGTACATCCCTTAATAAAAAAGCCTATTGAACGAGCGTACCATTACTCTGTTTTCGTAACCTAGAATACAACGTATGGTGGTTCAATCGAAAAAGAATCGTATAGAACTGATTTATCTAACTGCAAATATTTAAAGGCAAGCTATGTTTTTATTATGTATGAATACCGAAAAAACTACCATTTCAAACTGATAGAACAGCAGAAAACTGTTAGTTGTAAAGATAGTTACTTAAATCTATAGCTTATCTGACAGCTGACTATGCCTATGAAATTCTAACTCTAAGCTTTATATCAACATAAAAAAATGTAAGAATTAATCGCGTTGTTTACACTTTTCCTTTTTGCATGGGTGCCCAATTTTGGACATTTTTAGCTATTGTCAAGAATGCCAAAGGCACGACTAAGTCGCATGGTTCTTGATGGTAGCTAAAAATTCCTAAAGAATCATTTATGCAAAAAATAAAAGCAAAAAAATCTCAAAAATGTAAACAACGCTCCGATTTCCTACAATAAACTAAAGATGATAACGCCGCCAACGTTTTGGGTTAATTGGAGGAGTACTTGCCGCCCAAAACCCTTTTTTGTTCCGACGAGCATCACGTTCTGCCTGATTATAGTCTTGTGGCGTATCTTTCCCATCATAAGCAAAGGCATAACCTTCCTGAATCATCGCTAAATTTATATCACGCCCATAAACATACAGCACACCCAAACTACGTTGATAACGATCACTACCCCAATACTGCATTTCGAAATGTTTTGGCAAAAAATGCTGCAACGCATTACGCGCTAAGCCACCAAAAGGTTTCTGCCCTATCTCAGGTGCATCAATGCCAGCAAGACGAATATAAATATCCTGTTGTTCACAACGCGCCCGTATCGTATCGCCATCACTCACCTTTTGTAATTCACAACTGTAAGTTTGCGATAATTCGCCATGAAAAGCGGCAACTGCACGCTCAGAGAAGGCAGCCAACACTAATATCGCCATACCACTCATCAACATCAGACAGAATTTATCTAAAGCATGCGGATTTCTCTTTAAAAGGAAAGAAAACAGCGCCGTAAAACGGCGCTGTTTAGAGGTGGAAATGGTAGCAGATGACTTACGCTTCGGCATTTTCATCCACTCTCTCGCGCAGTTCTTTGCCTGCACGAAAATAAGGGATGGATTTAGACGGGACTTCCACTGAGTCACCTGTTTTGGGATTACGCCCAGTGCGTGCTTCACGATAATGCAGAGAAAAACTGCCGAATCCTCGAATTTCTACACGATCACCTTTTTCTAGGCTCTGACAGACTTTCTCAATGATCAGCTTTACGGTTTCCTCAACATCTTGTGCCCGTAATTGCGGGTAACGCATACATAGGCGATCGATCAGTTCTGATTTGGTCATGATAGCTCCATTCCTAAAAGCAAAGAGAATGCTGCCGAAATAATAACGGCAGCACAAGATGAATTATCAATCGTCGGAACTACCCAGCTCTTTGAAGATATCGCCCAGTGAAGTACCACTGTGATTTTCTTTGCGAGTGTAGTCCTGAATAACCGCCTTTTCATCAGCAACGTCTTTTGCACGCACAGAAAGATTTAATGTTTTGTGCTTACGATCAACATTGATAATTTTGGCTTCAACTTCATCACCGACAGAAAGAAGTTTAGTAAGGTCTTCTACACGATCAATTGATGCCTCAGACGCTTTCAAAATACCACTAATGTCGTCTGTCAGTTTAATCACCGCTTGACGCTCATCAACTTCAGCTACTGTTCCTTTTACAACAGCTCCACGATTATGAGTCGCCGTGAAAGCTGCAAAAGTATCTTGGGTAAGCTGTTTTACTCCAAGAGAAATACGCTCACGTTCCGCATCAATAGCCAAAATAATGGCTTCAACTTCTTGACCTTTTTGGTAATGACGTACGGCTTCTTCACCATTTTCATCCCAAGAAAGATCGGACAGATGAATCAGACCATCAATGCCACCTTCTAGACCAATGAATACACCGAAATCAGTAATAGATTTAATTTGTCCTTTTACATGGTCATTCTTATTGAATTTCTTCTCAAATTCTTGCCATGGATTCGGCTGACATTGTTTCATACCGAGGGAAATACGACGACGCTCAGGATCAATTTCCAGAATCATCACGTCAACTTCTTGACCAACAGCGACAAATTTACGTGGATTCACATTCTTGTTTGTCCAATCCATTTCGGAAACGTGAACCAAACCTTCAACACCATCTTCAATTTCGACGAAAGAACCATAATCAGCAATATTGGTTACTTTACCGCGTGTTTGGCTATTAACCGGATAACGTTGTGCGATATCTCCCCATGGGTCAGAACCAAGCTGTTTAAGTCCCAGAGAGACGCGAGCACGCTCACGATCAAATTTGAGAACTTTAACTTCTACTTCATCACCAATGCTGACGACTTCAGAAGGATATTTGATGCGTTTCCATGCCATATCAGTAATATGGAGTAATCCATCCACACCACCAATATCAAGGAATGCGCCATAGTCAGTAAGATTCTTAACGACGGCTTTAACAACATCCCCTTCTTGCAGATTTTTCAATACTTCATCACGCTCAGCTTTATATTCATTTTCCAGAACAGCGCGACGCGAAATAACGATATTGTTACGTTTTTGATCCAATTTAATAATTTTGAAATCAATTTCTTTGCCTTCGCTCAACGCAGGGTCTTTAACCGGACGCACATCAACCAAAGAACCAGGAAGGAATGCTTTTACACCTTCTACATCTACAGTAAAGCCGCCTTTGACACGACCAGAGATAATGCCAGTAATAGTCTCACTATCATTAAATTTCTGCTCCAAAACACCCCACGTACGAATGCGTTGTGCCTTCTCGTGTGAGATTTTGGTTTCTCCAAAACCGTCTTCTAAGGCTTCAAGGGCGACTTCCACGCTGTCACCGACAGCAACTGTAAGATTGCCATTTTCGTCAGTGAACTGTTCGGTAGGAACGAAGCCTTCAGATTTTAGGCCTGCATTAAGTACAACAAAGTCCTTATTGATCTGTACTACTTCAGCTTTAATAATGGAGCCGGGTTTGAGTTCGGCAGTTTCGATGCTTTTTTCAAAAAGCTCAGCAAATGATTCCATAGATAAATGTCTCTAGGTTGATAAAAGTTAGATTGAAGGGAAACGCGCGACAATTTCTGCATGAACACGCTGTTGCACGTCTTGAATCGACAAATTACCCGTGTCAATAACCACCGCATCCGAAGCTGGTTTGAGCGGCGCTACACTGCGGGTGCGGTCACGCAAATCGCGTTCTGCTATCTCAGTATAGAGGTCGCGTAAATTAACATATTCTCCTTTCTCTAACAACTGTTTATAACGTCTTTCCGCGCGAACCTCGGGCGATGCAGTAAGAAAAATTTTTAATTTAGCGTCTGGAAAAATGACTGTTCCCATATCGCGGCCATCCGCCACAAGAGAATAAGGACTAGCGAATTGTCGCTGAAATCCTAAGAGTGCTTCTCTTACTTCAGGATAGGCCGCAATCTTTGATGCAGCATTACCGCAAGATTCACTCCGCAACTGCTCACCAATAAGTGTTCCATTTAACTTTACTGCACAATTAGTTTCAGTTAGAACAAACTCAATGTTCATATTGACTACTTGTGCCGCTATTGCAACGGCATCATCTTCTGAAATTTTCGCTGTCCACGATTGCAAAGCCAATAAACGATATAAAGCGCCACTATCTAGATAAGCCCATCTTAAATCACGGGCAATCTTCTGACACAATGTTCCCTTTCCTACTCCGCTGGGTCCATCTACCGTAATAACTTCACGCATGAGCTTCCTCAATCTGCATACCAACAGAGTTCGCTAGTTTATAAAACGTAGGGAATGATGTTGCAACATTGGCACAATCTAAAATAGTAATTGGTTCATGTGCCCGTAACGCAGCAACAGCAAAACTCATAGCAATGCGGTGATCACCATGACTTTCTACGGTACCTCCAGAAAAAGCATTTCCTCTTTTTCCTCGAATGCGCATGGTTTCGCTTCCCGCACTACATTCTACTCCCAGCGCTTGCAATCCCACTTCCATAGTCGCCAAGCGATCGCTTTCTTTTACACGCAATTCATGTAATGCTGTTGCATACGTCTCCCCTTCAGCACAAGCAGCTGCGATGAAGATAATAGGAAATTCATCAATAGCCACAGGAACAAGCGTCTCATCAATACGAATGCCATACAAATTAGAAGCTCGCACATGCAAATCAGCTACTGGTTCTCCTCCTGCTTCACGTGCATTTAAGATCGTAATATCGCCCCCCATCTCACGCAAAATTTCAATCACCGCAGCTCGTGTTGGGTTCATGCCAACATTCTCTAGTAGCAAATCCCCTGCTGGGGCAATCAACGCTGCAACAATAAAAAAGGCAGCCGAAGAAATATCACCAGGAACCAATATATCGCACGCTCTTAGAACCTGCCCGCCCTGCAAAATCAGAGTTTGATCTTCTTGTGCAATTCTTACTCCAAACCCACGCAGCATTCGCTCACTATGATCTCGACTTATTCCCGTCTCAGTAATACGAGTAATCCCGTCAGCATATAAGCCAGCTAGCAATAATGCCGATTTTAATTGAGCACTTGCTACAGGTAATGTGTAATCAATGCCTTTCAGCGGTTGACCATGAATAGTTAACGGTGCTGTCCCTTGAGGACTGGTAGAAATAGAAGCACCCATCTGTCCAAGCGGTTCTGTAACACGCTTCATCGGCCGTTTCATCAATGACGAATCACCAATGAGAATACTATCAAACTTCTGCCCCGCAAGAACTCCTGCCATTAAACGCATACTTGTACCACTATTCCCAACATCCAATGCCATATTGGGTTGATGTAAACCATGAAGACCAACACCTTGCACGGTTAATCGCCCAGCGCCATGACGTTCAATTTTAACCCCCATAGCTTGGAAAGCGCGCATAGTAGCCAAACAATCTTCACCTTCAAGAAAACCGTCGATTTCTGTCACACCTTGTGCTAACGCAGCAAGCATAATTGCTCGATGAGAAATCGATTTATCACCTGGCACTTGTAATCTTCCTTGCACTTTCTTTGCAGGTCTAGATTTCCACATCAAACTCATGGGCTAACTCCCTAAGAAATAAATTATCTATCATACCGATGACCTTAGAGAAATAGCAACGTCTACGATGCAAAGATACTTAGATAATGTGTAGGAAATCGGAGCGTTGTTTACATTTTTGAGATTTGTTTGCTTTTATTTTTTGCATAAATGATTTTTTAGGAATTTTTAGCTACCATCAAGAACCATGCGACTTTGTCGTTCCTTTGGCATTCTTGACAATAGCTAAAAATGTCCAAAATTGGGCATCCATGCAAAAAGGAAAAGTGTAAACAACGCGATTAATTCTTACAGATGAATACAGTTTTGAGCATGTATAGATACTGGAGAACTTTTACTATTTTTCATATCCATAATAGCGCTGATTTAGAAAACAGCTAATGCTCTTTGAAGCTATTACTCACTTAGTAACTAGCATAACCATTCAATAATTACAGTTATTAAAATCTTCCCGGAGTCTCTAAGGTTAAATAGCGCTTTTTCCTAACGTTCAATAAATAAACTTAGAATGTAAGCATATCGGCCCACTATAAAAGTAACGCGTGCCGAATATACAAATATGCAAACTACGGTTTGTTTCTATATAAAAATTCCAACCGACAAATCTATATTTATTCAGAAACACTCTGCTCTATAAAAAATCATCTTCTAGAACGTTTAATCGCTGCTAGTTGAGCCATTGTTTGAGCCAATTCTGCCTGTGCCCTTGCCAATTCAAGTTTATTATTATTTTTATCACGCATTTTTTCTTCTGCTCGCCGTTGCGCTTCTCGTACGCGTTCTTCATCAAGCGCCTCAGCTCGTTCTGCATCATCAGCAAGAATAATCGTTTGTTCGTGCTGTACCTCTATAAAGCCGCCTGAGATGTAAATCACATCTTCGTCACCATTCTCACGAGTAATACGAACCTGACCTGCTTTGAGAATAGCGAGCAGCGGAGCATGCCCCGCCAAAATGCCAAGCTCCCCATGCTCTGCTGTAGCAATGATTTGTGCAGCATCTCCACTGAACAGCTGACGGTCAGCACTGACCATGTTGACGTGAAAGGTTTTTGCCATTTCCGCTTTCCTACAATTTATTTCATTGTTTCCGCTTTAGAGAGTACTTCATCTATAGTACCTACCATATAGAAGGCCTGTTCTGGGATGTGATCATATTCACCGTCTACAATACCTTTAAATCCTCGAATAGTTTCCTTTAGCGGTACGTATTTACCAGGAGAACCAGTGAAAACTTCGGCGACAAAGAAAGGTTGCGATAAGAAACGTTGAATTTTACGTGCACGATAAACAACTTGTTTGTCTTCTTCAGAAAGCTCATCCATACCAAGTATCGCTATGATATCGCGTAGTTCTTTATAACGCTGTAGCACGCCTTGTACACGTCGTGCAGTATCATAATGTTCATCACCAATAACCAATGGATCTAACTGTCGTGAAGTAGAATCTAGCGGGTCTACAGCTGGATAGATACCTAACTCAGCAATTTGTCGTGAAAGTACGACTGTTGCATCTAAGTGAGCAAATGTTGTCGCAGGTGAAGGATCCGTGAGGTCATCTGCAGGCACATACACGGCTTGAATAGAAGTAATGGATCCAGTTTTAGTTGAGGTGATACGTTCTTGCAGTTTTCCCATTTCTTCTGCTAATGTTGGCTGATACCCTACTGCTGACGGCATACGTCCCAACAAAGCTGACACTTCCGTTCCTGCCAGTGTATAGCGATAGATGTTATCAACAAAAAAGAGTACGTCTCTTCCTTCATCACGGAAATATTCCGCCATTGTCAGTCCAGTAAGTGCCACACGAAAACGGTTCCCTGCTGGCTCATTCATCTGCCCATAGACCAGTGATACTTTGTCTAAGACATTAGACTCTTTCATTTCATAATAGAAATCGTTACCTTCGCGCGTCCGCTCTCCAACTCCAGCGAATACGGAATAACCACTGTGTTCTATTGCGATATTACGAATTAGCTCCATCATATTGACGGTTTTTCCAACTCCAGCACCGCCAAATAATCCTACTTTACCGCCTTTAGCAAAAGGACAGAGTAAGTCGATAACTTTAATTCCTGTTTCAAGCAATTCGGTAGAATCCGCTAGTTCATCATAAGCAGGTGCTTTACGGTGAATCCCCCAATAAGCTTCGGCCTCCAACGCAGGTCCATGATCAATAGCTTCACCAAGCACATTCATTATGCGTCCAAGCGTTGCTTTTCCTACTGGTACCGTAATTGGTTTCCCTGTATTTTGCACATCCATGCCACGTGTCAGTCCCTCGGAAGAACCCATTGTGATAGTACGTACAACACCATCACCAAGTTGTTGTTGTACTTCGAATACAGTGCCGCCTTTTTCAGCAATAAGTGCATCATTAATTTTAGGCACTGCATCTTCAGGAAACTCAATATCAACAACCGCACCGATGACCTGAACGATTTTACCAGTACTCATCATTTACCTCTCTTAATTCAATTCGTTTCGCATTATACGGCCGCTGCGCCGCTGACAATTTCCGTTAATTCTTGAGTAATCGCTGCCTGACGTGCCTTATTGTATTGCAACTCTAATTCACCAATCAGGTTAGCAGCATTATCAGACGCACTCTTCATTGCAATCATTCGTGCAGACATTTCACAAGCAATATTTTCTGCTACGGCTTGTTTTACCAAGGATTCAAGGTAGCGTACCGCAAGCTGATTCAATAGTTGTTCTGCATCAGGTTCATAATCATATGTCCAGGCATGATGCGGGGCATAGTCATCATCATTGACAATTGTAGCGGGCAAGAATTGCATGATATAAGGTTCTTGTGTCATTGTATTAACAAAACGATTTCCCACCAGATAAACACGATCAATCTCACCTTTACGATAAGCGTCAATCATAAGCCGGATACCTCCAATCAGATCACGCAACGATGGATTATCACCATACGCATCTACACTGGTAGTAATTTTGCCATTTATACGATTAACGAAGGCGATCCCTTTACGCCCAAAAACACTAAATTGTAGATCGCATCCTTGATTATCCCATTCTCGCACGTGCGTCAATAATTTCTTGAATTGGTTAATATTCAGTCCACCACATAATCCACGATCCGTACTGACCACGATATAACCAATATGTTTTACTTGTTTATCGCACTCACTGAAAAAAGGATGTTTAGTTTCACCATGTGCCTTCAGTAAATGCGCAATAACGCGCAAAATATTATCAACATAAGGACGACCTTCCAGCATAGCATCCTGAGAACGCCGCATTTTTGATGCAGCTACCATCTGCATCGCCTTAGTAATTTTCTGCGTACTTTTGATGCTTTTTATTTGAGAACGGATGTCCTTTGCATTAGACATAACAATTTCCTCACCAAACGCCTTTATCTTTAAAAGATGTCAACGCAGTAGAAAAACCTTGCTGAATTTCGTCATCATAGATACCACGCTCATTAACTTTGTCCATTAATTCACGATAGTCACTCTCCATATAATGGAGCAGCGCTTGTTCATATGCGGGAATTCTTTCTACGGGGATTTCATCAAGAAAACCATTTTCAGCAGCAAAAAGAGATACTGCCATTTCCGCCACACTCATAGGAGCAAATTGTTTTTGCTTCATTAATTCGGTTACACGTTGCCCACGCTCTAGCTGCTTACGTGTAGCTTCATCAAGATCTGAAGCAAACTGGGCAAAAGCAGCCAATTCTCGGTACTGTGCTAATGCAAGACGCACACCTCCACCCAATTTTTTAATCACTTTAGTTTGGGCAGCACCGCCAACACGTGATACAGATAACCCAGCATTGATTGCTGGCCGAATACCTGCATTAAACAAATCTGTTTCTAGAAAAATCTGGCCGTCTGTAATAGAGATAACATTCGTAGGAACGAAAGCTGAAACGTCCCCTGCTTGTGTTTCGATAATAGGTAATGCCGTTAAAGAACCTGTTTTTCCCTTAACAGCACCATTAGTTAACCTTTCCACTTCATTTGCATTGATACGCGAAGCCCGTTCAAGCAAACGTGAATGTAGATAGAATACATCACCCGGATAAGCCTCACGACCAGGTGGTCGTTTAAGTAATAAAGAAACTTGACGATATGCCCAAGCCTGTTTAGTCAAATCATCATACACAATCAACGCATCTTCACCGCGATCACGGAAGTATTCCCCCATCGCACACCCCGCATAGGGTGCAATATATTGCATCGCTGCAGAATCAGAAGCTGTAGCAGCGACAATAATAGTATGTTTAAGCGCATCATGTTCTTCTAGCTTACGCACAACAGCAGCAATAGAAGAAGCTTTTTGCCCAATGGCAACATAGATACATTTAACGCCAGTATCACGTTGATTGATAATGGCATCAACAGCAATTGCAGTTTTACCTGTCTGACGGTCACCAATGATAAGTTCGCGCTGACCGCGGCCAATAGGTACCATAGAGTCAATAGACTTCAACCCTGTTTGTAACGGTTGATCCACAGATTGACGCTCAATAACTCCTGGCGCAATTTTTTCAATAGGCGAAGTTTGGCTATATTTAATTTCACCTTTACCATCAATAGGCTGTCCTAGAGCATTAACAACACGCCCTAGCAGTTCAGACCCGACAGGAACTTCAAGTATTTTTCCCGTACACGTTACCTTATCGCCTTCAGACAAATGATCATATTCACCAAGAATAACAACACCGACACTATCACGCTCAAGGTTAAGTGCGAGACCAAAAACTCCACCTGGGAAAGCTATCATTTCTCCCAGCATAGCTTGACGCAATCCCTGTATCCGAGCAACACCGTCATATAAACTGATAATAGTACCTTCAGCTTTACTCTCAACCTTATTATCGTAATCAGCAATTTTTTCTTGAATAAAACCGCTAATTTCAGCAGGATTAAGTTGCATTATTCGTTTCCCCTAGTCATCAAGTTTCTGAGCAAATTCAACAATTCTGCCCTTCAGGGTCTGGTCAATTACCAGTCCGTTATATTCAATCAATACACCAGCAAGTAGCGTAGCATCTTCATGGATTTCTAATACTACATCGCACCCTGTTTTTTGCTGCATTAACGTCCGCAATGTTTTTTGTTCTTCTTGCGATAATGCTTTTGCTGTAGTGACACGCACCATACAAATATCACTAGCCGCATAGAAAAGTTCATCATAAACATCCGCAACTTCCGGCAATACTGCAATACGGTCATGTTCTTCTAGTAGCATCAAGAGATTATGTTCTTCACTACTGATACCATGCTTACGTTGTTTCTTGAGAAATTCTCCTAGCCAAGTCTGTAACTGCGTCACAAACCCCGGCAATGCAAGATGTTCTAAAACTTCTGGCGTTTGCATAACAGCCTTTGCTGTATGTAGGAACTGCTGCCATTCTTGCTGTTGTTGACTATTCTTAGCATTAGCGAGAATAGCCTTAGCATACGGACGAGCAATAGTTTTTGACTCTGCCATGATTTACAGTTTCTCACTTAGTTCATGCAAAAGACGAGCATGATCGTCCGACTTAACTTCGCGTCCAATCACTTTTTCAGCACCCTGAATGACTAATTCAGCAACCTGGTTGCGTAGTGTTTCGCGTGCTTTACGTTTTTCTTGCTCAAATCCGTCTCGCACAGCAGTAATTTCTCTTTCACCAGCTGTCTTTGCTTCAACACGTGCATCCACAACCATTTGTTCAGCCTGTTTTTGGGCTCGCTCTACAATTTCTGTAGCCTGATTCTTGGCTTGTGCAATCAAATCCGCAGATTCCTGTTTGGCGGCTTCAATACTATGCTTAGCCTTATCCGCCAGACTTAATCCCTCGGCAATTTTTTGCCGCCGTGTTTCTGCAGCTTGCGCGAATAGAGGCCAGATGTATTTATGAGTAAACCACCACAGAACAAGAAATGTACCAATTTGACCTATCAGGGTTATATTAAGATTCATATTTTTCAGCCTCCAGCACTAGCTGCCGCTTTAGCCGTTTAACGCACCTAATAACGGGTTACCAAAAATCATAATAAGTGCAATAACCACACCAATCATCGCAACAGCATCCAACAGACCTACGATGATAAAGAATTTACCTAAAAGAGGGTTCATCATTTCTGGCTGACGAGCACTACTTTCAATATATTTGCCTCCAAGGATACCGAAGCCAAGCGCCGTACCCAATGCTGCTAGACCAAGTATGATTGCAGCGGCAATCGCGGTAGAGCCTTGCAATTGAGCAATAGCTGCTATTTTTTCCATGGTTAACCTCCAAATTTTAATTAAACAAAGGAAATGTAAAAAACATTAATGGTGTGGTTCCGTCATAGACAAATAAACCACAGAAAGCACCATAATAATATATGCCTGCAATATAACAATCAGTATATGAAAAATTGCCCAAGCACCACCTGGAATAAACTGTAAGAACCAAGGCAGAAAGGCAATCAAAATAAATACGAGTTCCCCTGCAAAAAGATTACCAAATAACCGCAGAGAGAGAGAAATCATCTTGGCAAAATCTTCAATCAATTTTAAGGCCAAGTTAATAGGATAAAAAAGAATTTTCCCCAATAAATTATCAGTTTCAAACGGATGACTGCCCATCGCTTTTAAAAAGCCAAAAGGACTATTATTTTTTATCAGATAGATATAAGTGAGGACTACAATTGTAATAGAGAGCGCAAATGTTGCATTAGCATCCGTTGAAGGAACGATTTTCAAATGATGGATTCCAAATTGAGCCGCAACACTGGGCATAAAATCTACGGGAACCATATCCATAACATTCCACAGTAACACCCAACAGAAAATAGTAAATGCTAGTGAACCAATATCTGCACGAGAATTGCCGAAGAAATCCCTGACAACACCATCAACAAAGTCAAATGCCATTTCAGCTGCGTTTACAATAAAAGAAGGTGGCGTATTATCCTCAGCGTGTTGCAGTGAACGCTGTGCCATTTTCCGCATTCCCCAGCACAATAAGCAACCAAGTAAGATCGAGAAAAAAAGTGTATCTATATGCAGAGTATAAAATCCCTCGCCGATACCTAAATTCGTCATATGGTGATGGATAATGTCTGCTGCACTTTGTTCTGCCATACATTCCTCTTAAACTTTCAAAATCACCCAGAAATAAGCAGTATATGTAGCTGCGAATCCAACTAATATACCAAATGGTTGTCCGTATTGTACAAGCATTGCGCCTACCACAATAACGACCACCCACTTCAGAATTTCCACAAATAACATCGCTCGAAAAAAATCTTTAGCTGACAGTATTTGCGGTAACTTTCTAAAAACACTGAATGCCACTACCGTTGTCAATAAACAGAGACTGCCACCCATTATGACGGATACCCATTCAGCCCGCCAAGGACTTAATAAAAGAAAAATCATCAAAACACTCAGTATAATACCTTGTATTTTCAATAAATATTTCAAAGTTTCCTTCATACGCTTCTGTACTGATTATAGGAGTTTGCTTGGAAAGGGTCAATAAATTCCCCTTTTTTAGATAAATTATCATTATATTCCAAAGCATAAGAATAATATTTTTTTTATCCTTATCATCTATTTTGTAGCTTTTATATTATTTAAACTGCCATTTCGCAAGAATACCATCCAGTTCATCTAGGTTGTTGTACTTCAGCACTAACTTACCTTGCCCTTTATTATTGTGCCGAATCGTGACCGAATACCCCAAAAAGTCACTGAGGCGATTTTCCAATGCGTCTATATTGACATCTCGTGTTTTTACAGGAGCAGGCGTAATCGCCTCGTTCCGTTGTAGTTGTTTTACCCGCATTTCTATTTGCCGCACGCTATATCGGCGGCCGAGCGTCTCTGCTAATAATATTTTCTG
This sequence comes from Cardiobacteriaceae bacterium, assembly GCA_030527905.1. Taxonomy (GTDB): domain Bacteria; phylum Pseudomonadota; class Gammaproteobacteria; order Cardiobacteriales; family Cardiobacteriaceae; genus Cardiobacterium. Next base: position 5,828 of record JAUMZX010000008.1, on the reverse strand, counting down.
CTGACTTTCACTTAGTGTCAGCATCGCTCGGCCATGCCCCATCTCAATTTCGCCCTTGTATAAGGCATCTTTGACTGGTTCACTTAGCTCAAGCAACCTGAGTGTATTCGTGATAGATGATCGTGAGCGTCCCACGAGCTGAGCGGCTTTTTCGTGTGTTAAGCTAAAATTCTGTACCAATCGTTGCAATGCGTTGGCAACTTCAAGAATATTCAAATCACTACGCTGTAAGTTCTCGATAAGTGCGACTGCTAATGCTTGTTGATCTGTATAGTTTTTAACCACACAAGGAATCTTTGTTAGTCCCGCAATCTGGCTGGCGCGGAAACGGCGTTCGCCCGCAATAATTTCATATTTCCCTTCATTTATGGGCCGAACAACCAATGGCTGCAAAATACCATGTTCAGCGATGGATTGTGCCAATTCTTGTAGCGCAGCATCATGGAATACTTTACGCGGCTGATAGATGCCCGCCCGAATATTCGCCGCATCAATTTGTTTTAGTGCTTCAAATTCGGGTTGAGCGATAACGTCACGTGCGACTTCACCCAATAACGATTCAATGCCACGACCAAGGCCGCCGCGTTTGTTTTTCAACATGGTAGTCTCCTTTATTGTCCTAGCCGTTGTTTTAGTTCTACTGCTATTTCGCGATAGGCTACCGCGCCTTTGGCATTACTATCGTATTGCACAATGGGCAATCCATAGCTAGGCGCTTCGGCCAAACGAATGTTACGCGGCACGACAGTGCTAAACATTAGTCCTTTAAGATAAGATTCCAAGCTATCTGATACGTCGCGTGTTAGGCGTGACCGATTATCAAACATGGTTCGAATGAAGCCCGCTACACGCAAATCGGGATTAACAGTCTGCCGCAATTGTCCAACAGTATCGAGTAACGCACTTACGCCTTCCAGTGCAAAATATTCGCACTGAATCGGCACCAGTACATAATGCGCGGCGACTAAAGCATTAACCGTCAACAAATTAAGTGTCGGCGGACAATCAATAAAAACCCAATCAAAACGTTCTGCCCATCCCATAATATGTTTTTTCAAAAGGGCATGACGCATATTTTCTCGAAATAACGCTTCGTCTGAACCGGTAAGATCCGCATTTGCTGGCATTAACCAAATTCTGGAATTTTCGCAATAAATACAGGTATCTTCGACACTACGCGAACCCAGCATAACATCCATAACCCCATATTCGACGCCACGTCGTTCTATACCACACGCAACTGTTGCGTTTGCCTGTGGATCCATATCAATCAGCAAGACATCCGCGCCTTCTTCTGCCAGTACTGCGGCAAGACTCACTGCGGTTGTTGTTTTACCAACACCTCCTTTTTGGTTGGTAATTGCAATGATATGACTCATGCTTGCTCCCGTCGCATCTCCAGCAACATACGAGCCGCATTAAGATGCGGCACCTGTAACGGATATGTTGCGGATAACGTGAACCCTGCAACCTGCACAACTTCCGTTTCCTTACCTTTCATCAGCAACCAACGACTGTTTTTATCGCCTAAATGGGCGGTCATGCTTAAGAAAAGCGTAGCAGAGGCTAGCGCTCGACTGATAATGACGTCGTAAGTCTTCTCGTGCCAATTTTCCACACGACAAGCAGCGACATCTACACGACTCAAGCCTAATTCACGAATAGCTTGCCGAATAAACCCCGCTTTCTTACCGTTACTTTCCAGCGCCATAACCTGCAAATCGGGACGCATAATAGCCAACATCAACGCCGGTAAACCTGCGCCCGATCCAACATCAATAAGCGTCTGCACTGTTGTGAGAAAAGGTACAACAACAAGACAGTCCAACACATGTCGCACGACCTGTTCTTCCGGATCACGTATAGCAGTCAAATTATGCACCTGATTCCATTTATTCAACAAAGCAATATACGCAACAAACTGGGCATATTGCTCTGGTGATACATTAAATGACAATGCTTCAAGACCGCTTAATAACTTTTCTTGCGCCCTATCTGGCAGCATCAAGCCACCTGCGCACGGAAATATTCCAATAGAAGGCCAACAGGGCGTCCTGTACCGCCTTTGTCAGCTCCTCCTCCCTTTTTAAATGCCGTACCCGCGATATCCAGATGCGCCCACGGGTACTCAACAAATGCGGATAAATATGCGGCAGCCGTCACAGCACCCGCTTCACGGACACCAGAAATATTCGGCAAATCTGCAAATGGGCTCCGCAGCATATCGCGATATGCCTGATCTAACGGCATTCGCCAAGCAATATCACGTGCATTTTCACCCGCCAACAATAATGCTTGCGCTAGCGCATCATCATTACTAAACAGACCACTACGCACGCTACCTAAAGCGATAACAATCGCCCCCGTTAACGTTGCCATATCGATAACGGCTTGTGGCTGATAACGCACTGCATAAGTGAGGGCATCACAAAGAATCAGACGCCCCTCAGCATCCGTATTCAGCACCTCAACGGTTTTGCCAGACATCGTAGTTAAAATATCGCCTGGACGAATTGCATTGCCATCAGGCATATTTTCCACAGAAGCGACCAGCCCGACTACATACAGCGGCAATTCAGCTTCACACAAGGCTTTCATTGCACCAAATACAGCGGCAGCACCTCCCATATCGCCTTTCATTTCATCCATGCCAGCTGCCGGCTTAATAGAAATACCGCCAGTATCAAAAGTTACGCCCTTACCTACCAACACTTGTGGTTGTTGGTTTTGCGCCTTTGCTGGCTTATATTCAAAAATAATAAAACGCGGCTCATTAACGCTGCCTTGCGCCACGCCAAGCAATGCCCCCATACCCAATGCTACAATTTCCTTTTTCTTCAGCACCTTTACAGATAAATCCGCATAATCCTTTGCCATCGCTTCCGCTTGTTCTCCCAACCATGCAGGCGTGCAAACATTAGGAGGCGTATTAACCAAATCACGCGTTAAATAACTCCCTTGCGCCCATGCATAAGCCAGATCCAACGTGGCTTGAACTGCTTTTTTCTCTTCCTTATCACAGACAAACAGCCATTCGTATTTTTTGGCTTTAGCCGCATCACTTTTGAACGTATCGAAGCGATATGCCGCGGCAGCTGTTGCACGCGCAACCACGCTAACAACAGACGTCCCTTCAGCCAGCAATAATGCCACCTTTGACCAACCAGATTCATCCGCAAGCTGTTGCACACGCGCACTTGCTGCTTCCAAAGCATTATCACTACCATTATGGCGGATAACCAAAACTCTTGATGTTGCTATCTGCGGCACATCCACAAACAAACGTACTGCCCCCTCTTTGGTAGGCAAATTTCCTTTTTCAGCTTGAGCACTAAAAAAACCATTTGTGGCATCATCTAACGCCTTCAATATAGGAGAAAAAGTCCCATCACAACCTAAAGATACCGCCACAACATCTGCTGCTACGGCGGCAGGTGCACATACTTTCAGAGAAAATTTCATACACAACGCTCCTCAAATTCGGTTAAGCTGCGCAACCCAGATGCGCAAATAAATTAGGCGCGCTAGCATAGCACAAACCCCATCGAACATGCCGATTCTCTACCGTTACTTTATCCGCGAAACACTCGTTATTTTTCTTTCTACCAATTTGATATTACTCGCTATTCTCCTTAGCTTTCGTCTTTCTTCGCTACTTGCCGCTGCTGCTGCAGGCAACATGGCGCTTTCCGCGGTTTGGCAACTTGTTGGCTTACAAGCGATACGTTTTCTGGTAATTCTCATGCCGCTTGCTTTCGTTCTCGCGGCGGTGATGACGCTAGGCCGTCTTTATCGCGACCAAGAAATCAGTGCCATTCTTGCTTGTGGCATCTCTCCGCGCCACCAAACCTATGCCTTACTGGGCGTTGCTATTCCTATCAGCCTCTTGCTTCTTATCCTAAGTCTTAGCATTCTCCCTTCCGTTTACCGCGGGCAAGAAGGCTTGCGACAACAAGCACAGCAAGAAGCCGGCATGATCCTGTTTACACCAAACACATTTCGGCGCTTAGATGACGGTACCGTGGTTCATACAGGTGCGATTCATGATGGCGAACTGCGCGATTTCTTCATAGCCCGAAAAGAAAAAGAGGGGCATAGCATCATATTGGCAAACAGCGGCGCATTGGAAGGCGACGAACAAACGCGCCATCTTCGACTTAAAAATGGACGTCGTCTTGCATGGAATCAAGCACACGACCCTACTCATACCACCTTGTTCAGCTATGAGAACGCTGACTTACGTCTGCCTGGCGCCAATAACCTACCCGATGAAAATAGCCGCCTTCGTAACATCGCTACTCGAGATCTCGGCAACAGTCCGGAGCACCTTAGTGAATGGCAGAACCGCAGTAATCCCGCTATTGCCCTGCTCATTTTTAGCCTTGCCATACCGCTCCTTGCCCGAAGCCAACCGCGGCAAGGCCGCTACCAGAAAATATTGCCGGCTTTCGTCTTATTTGCCCTATATATTAACCTTCTTGACCTCATCACCGTGCCCATCCGCAAAGCGCAAATACCGCCACTGCCTGGCTGCTATTGGTTACACGGCAGCGTACTTATCCTTATCCTCATCAGCTGGAAATACCAGCGGAGCGCTGTCTTATGATTACCCGCTTTGACCGCTACCTCTTACGCACCATTCTCATCACGACGCTGATTACACTCATTTTCCTACTTGCTGTAGATTTTATTATCCAAGTATCTGCTGACGCTGATGATATCGGTCAGGGACACTACACACTACGTGTCCTGCTCCTACAACAGCTGCTTCTTTTCCCGGAAAAACTTATCCTCTTCATGCCGGCCGCGGTTTTAGTCGGTACCATCATGGGACTCGGCCAACTCACCGCCCAAAACGAAATTGCCGTGGTTCGTGCTGCGGGCATATCACGCTTACGCCTCGCTCGTGCCGGACTTATACTTGCCTTTACCATCGGCATATTAAACATCTTGAACGGTGAAACGCTTGCCCCTCAGTTATCAGACAAAAGTCGCTTACTGCATCACCTCGCGCTGGGTGAAAGCAGTGCAACACAGCTCAAACAAGGCATCTGGCTCAAACAACACAACACCATTATCCATATCGGCGCACTCAATCCCGATGGCAGCTTACACGATCTGCGTTTTTACCAACCAGAAGCCGACTACATCACCATTAGTGAAGCGGACAGTGCCAACTACCAAGCACCTGACTGGTTATTAGAAAATTCACACAGCTATCGTACCAGCGTAGAAAAAACAGAAACACGTACAGCCCCCACACGCTGGGAAAACGGCGCCACACCACAATCATTACACAGTCTCGCCGCCATTGGTTCTGCAGAAACCTTACGCGAGCTTTACACCCTGACACGCTTCATGGCAGCCAACGGGCTCAATCACAGTCAGGAAAGCCTAAAACTATGGCAACGCCTTTTCATACCGCTAACCACTGCCGCGATGGTACTACTTGCTCTTCCTTTTGCTTTCGGCAATACCCGTAGCGGACAGCACGGCACGCGCTTAGTCATTGGCATCCTATTAGGCGTTTCCTATTACGTTGTCAGTGGCGTTATTGCTAACCTAGCGTTGCTACTACATTGGCCACCCTTTCTTGGAGCCGTACTGCCCATCGTAGTGTTTTCCATCCCTGCTCTCATCTTACTCAGGCGACAATAAAAAATTAGGGGCTGAAGTAGATTAGCGAGGATGTTCGTCTATAAAAACACATAATTGTAAATTAAATACAAAAAAATCCTTACGCCTTTTGTATTGGAAATAACCGCTTGTTCGGCTGCTAATATTTTGAGATCTGTGCACAACTCTCCATCTCGAGACCTGTGCAAAAC
>JAUMZX010000007.1 GCA_030527905.1 Cardiobacteriaceae bacterium | reverse complement strand
TAAAAGCAAACAAATCTCAAAAATGTAAACAACGCTCCGATTTCCTACAGTTTATGAATGTTATGGGAATACGTAGGTTATGGCCGTATCTATGTATAGCAGCTTTGATGTGGGTACTAATGTTATTTTCAGGGGTGCACGCGACTATAGCTGGAGTGCTGGGAGCCTTATCAACGCCGGTACGCCGCTTATATCATCCAGCAGAGTTTAGTAGAGAGGCAAGGAAACTGCTTGATAAATTTGATATTTATCGACTTCGAGATAAAGATTTTCTTGATTCTGATCGTTTGGTGGGCGTTTTACATACCTTGCACCAAGGTATCAATCAAGCGCAAGCCCCATTACAACGGATTGAGCATGCGCTACATGATCCCATTTATTTTTTTATTATTCCCTTGTTTGCTTTTTGTAATGCTGGTGTGCCTATTGATGCAAATGCTATTAGTGAGCTGGTATCAAATCCTGTTTCATTAGGTGTGGCGGCAGGATTGCTGATAGGAAAATTTAGTGGTGTGTTTGTCGCAGTATGGTTAAGTGTGCTTATAGGTATTGCCCGTTTACCAGAAGATGTCAATTTTCTCCATATTTGCGGAATGGGCTTACTTGCCGGTATTGGCTTTACTATGTCGATTTTTATTTCTGAGTTGGCGTTTAAAGATGAGGAATTATTGCTGAATAATGCTAAAATTGCCATTTTAGTCGCATCAGTGTTTGCCAGTTTGCTTGGATATACTTGGTTACGGCTGTGCAGCAATAGGGAAAATCAATCATGAGTGAAACAGGCCGAAAATATTTCGGTACAGATGGTGTGCGAGGTAAAGTCGGCGTTCCACCGATGACGCCTGATTTTGTCATGCATTTAGGTTGGGCCATCGGTAAGATGCTGAGCGATAATGGCTTTGCTGGCGATAAAGTTATCATTGGCAAAGATACGCGTATTTCCTGCTACATGTTTGAAAACGCTATTGCTGCAGGGCTTTCTGCCTCTGGTATGGATGCCCACTTACTGGGCGTCATGCCAACACCTGGCATCGCATACTTCACACGAACATTTCATGCTGCTGCCGGTATCGTAGTTAGCGCCTCTCATAATGTATATAGTGATAATGGCATTAAGGTTTTTGCGCGTGGCGGGGTGAAACTTCCCGATGCGGCAGAGCGAGAAATTGAACGTTATCTAGAATTGCCGATGAAAGTCGTTGAATCTGCGCAGTTGGGTAAGCTATACCGAATTCCTGAAGCGCGAGGGCGTTACATTGAATTCTGTAAAAATGCGGTAATGCTCGGGTTGCCTTTTGAACGTTTAAAAATCGTTGTAGATTGCGCAAATGGTGCAACTTATCCTATTGCTCCTGAAGTTTTCCGAGAGTTAGGCGCTAAAGTTGTAGTGATGAATGCGGAACCTAATGGTTGTAATATTAATGCTGGAGCAGGTTCAACAGCGCCAGAATCTTTACAACGTCGTGTCCGCGATGAACAAGCTGATGTGGGAATTGCTTTCGATGGAGATGGCGATCGCGTTGTTATGGTCGATCGTAATGGACGGTTACATGATGGTGACGCTATCTTATATGTTATTGCTAAATATCGTGCTTTTAAAGGCGAACGCCTGAGTGATGTCGTTGGTACTAAAATGACTAATCTCGGATTAGAGCAGGCATTTGCTAAAATGGGAATTCATTTACATCGGACTGATGTTGGTGATCGCTATGTACTTGAATGCATGCAAGAGATTAATGCGCGTATTGGTGGAGAAAATTCAGGGCATATTATTTGTCTTGATCGAAATTCTACGGGAGATGGAATTATCGCAGCATTACAAGTGCTGGCTGCGATGCTAGAAATGGAACAGGCTTTGCATATATTGGTCGCAGATTTGCAGATGGCTGTGCAAGTAATGAAAAATATTGAAGTCGCGGATAAAAGTGTCGTGAATAAACAAGTTGTCCAGGAAGCTGTGCAACGAGCAACAGAGAAATTAGGTGATTCTGGACGTATTTTGCTTCGTCCGTCTGGGACAGAACCTAAAATCCGCCTTATGGCGGAAGGTAGTGACGAAGTGCTATTACATGTAATTGTTGATAAATTGACAGCGATTATTTCTCAGGAGACATAATGATGCGTACACCTATTGCAGCAGCAAATTGGAAAATGAATGGTAACTTAGCTCTGATTGAAACTTTTGCCAAACATGCTTGGCCACAAGGTAATGTTGAGAAAATCTTTGGGCTTCCTGCTATCTACTTAAATAAAGCTCATGAAATGGGATTAAAAATCTTGGCGGCGGAAGATGTAAGTGCCCATGAATCTGGTGCACATACTGGAGAAATATCAGCGACTATGTTGAAAGAAGTCGGTGTTACTTATGCCATTATAGGGCATTCTGAGCGTCGAACGGATCATGGTGAAAACGAAGAACTGCTTATTGAAAAATGGAAACAGTTAAAGTCTCAGGGACTGAAAGTGATTTATTGCATAGGTGAATCTTTGCAGGAATACGAAGCTGGTAAATGTGATGAGGCTGTATTGCGACAAATGAAACCAGTATTGGATGCAGGATTGGTTGATGCGGAAACGGTTATTGCTTATGAACCAGTATGGGCTATAGGGACGGGGAAGGCTGCGACTGCCGAATATGCACAACAGGTTCATGCGAAGATTAGAGCTTTGTTGCAAGGGAATGTTGCTGACGTTTCTGATAAAATACGTATCCTATATGGCGGTTCTGTTAAACCAGATAATGCGGCTGAATTATTCGTAGGTGCGGATATTGATGGTTTCTTGGTAGGAGGAGCGTCATTACAGGCGGACGTATTTGATAAAATTGTTGGGGCAATGGTATGACGGTTACGTTAGTTCAAATTGTTTTTCTTATTGCATCTTTAGCGCTTTGTGCACTCATCTTGTTGCAGCAAACCAAAGGTTCAGGAATGGGCGCTTTGGGGGGCGGAGCATCTAGCACAGTGTTTGGCGCACGAGGTGCGAGTTCTTTTTTATATAAGACGACAAGGTTTTTGGCTGGGGTATTTTTTGTTGGTGCTTTGTTGCTTGGATATTTGCAAAATAAAGAATCTCATCATTCTAATATTTTGGAGCAACAAACTCAGCTGGAGGTCACTAAAAGCGATGCGGTGCTTGACATCCCTGTAGTCAGTAAGGATAATGCGCCGCCTGCTTCGAGTACCGATGTTCCTGCGCCTACTAATAAATAATAATTAAGAGTAGGTGTCAGAAATGACGAAAATAGCCGACGTGGTGGAATTGGTAGACACGCTATCTTGAGGGGGTAGTGGCGTAAGCTGTGCGAGTTCGAGTCTCGCCGTCGGCACCATAAGAATAAAAATATTGTCTGAGGTAAGGTATTGTTAGCATGATATCAGTTAAGAAAGGTTTAGACCTTCCCATTCCTGGTGCAATTAAGAGCACCGATATTTGTGACATCACGCCTAATCATAATGTGGCTGTTCTTGGTGAAGATTACCAAGGACTTAAGCCAACTATGTTAGTTAAAGAAGGTGATGATGTTGTTTTAGGACAGCCTCTTTTTGAAGATAAAAAAAATCCTGGAGTATTAGTATGTGCTCCAGTATCTGGCGTCATTGAAAAGATTGTTCGAGGCGAAAGGCGCCGTTTATTATCGGTTGTTATCCGACCTAAACCAGAGGATTCCGTCGTCTTTGAATCTTTTGATGACAAAGACTTATGTGATTTATCGCGTGAAGATATTGTTAAACGTTTAGTTTCCTGTGGTCTGTGGGTTCTATTTCGTACGCGTCCTTTTAGTAAAATTCCAGCTATTAATAGTGTCCCGCATTCTATTTTTGTTAATGCAATGGATAGTAATCCATTAGCATTGGATCCTGCGATTGCTATGCAAGGACGCGATGCTGATTTACTTTCAGGGCTTGCAGTTATGCAGGTTCTATCTGGAGGGCAAGTACATTTTTGCTGCCGAAGAGAGACTTTTGTACCAACCCACCATTTAAACCGGTTGGAAATACACCACTTCTCCGGACCACACCCTGCTGGATTGGTGGGTACTCATATCCATTTTATAGATCCTGTTGGTGCCGAGAAAACCGTATGGCATCTTAGTGTTCAGGACGTATTAGCAATAGGTAAATTCTTTCGTTGTGGCATTCTTGATATGCGACGTTTGGTTGCTATTACAGGCCCTGGCGTAAAAGAACCAAAGATAGTCCGTGCGGTCAGTGGATGTGCGATGGCAGACCTGTTAGACAATAATTTGTGTCAAGGAGAGCAACGAGTTATATCTGGTTCGGCGCTCTCTGGTCGTCAAGTGCACGAAGATACGGCATATTTAGGTGTTTATGATCAACAAGTAACGGTACTTCCTGAAGGAAGAGAGTCCTATTTTCTTGCTTTTCTGAGACCAGGTGTTGGTTGGTTTTCTAGAACTAATGCATATGTAGGTAAGTTCTTAAAAGGCCCAATGCAATTTAACACTTCCTTACGAGGATCGCCGCGTCCTATTGTGCCAATAGGTGTTTATGAAGAGGTAATGCCATTAGATATTTTGCCGACTCTGTTGGTGAAAGCGCTTATTGTAAAAGATACAGATACCGCAATAAGTCTAGGCGCACTGGAGCTAGACGAGGAAGATTTAGCATTAATGTCTTTCGTTTGTCCAGGTAAACACGATTTTGGGGCAATTCTACGAGAGAATTTAACTCTGATAGAGCTGGAAGGCTAATATGGCGAAACAACATTTTTTTGAAAAAATTGCTCCGTTATTTGAGAAGGGCGGGAAATTAGAAAAACTTTTCCCATTATATGAAGCAACTGCAACCTTTATTTACTCTCCCCGTTTTGTTACAGCAAGACCATCACATGTTCGTGATGTTATTGATTTAAAACGAGTCATGATATTGGTATGGATGGCTGTTTTTCCTGCCATGATTGCTGGCTGGTATTTTGTTGGTTTGCAAGCAGCAAAAGCGCAAGGAATAGCAGATCCTGGTTTGATTGCTAATTTATGGTTTGGTGCTAAGTTACATCTGCCTATTTATATTGTTACTTTTGCAGTTGGTATTGCATGGGAAGTGCTCTTTTGCATCGTGCGTAAACACGAAATAAGTGAAGGATTTTTTGTAACATCCATTCTTTTTTCTCTTACTTTGCCTGCAACAATTCCTTTATGGCAGGTCGCTATTGGTATTTCTTTTGGTGTGGTTTTGGGAAAAGAGGTTTTTGGTGGAACTGGGCGTAATTTTGTAAATCCTGCACTTGCTGCACGGGCTTTCCTCTATTTTGCGTATCCTGCTCAGATTTCTGGAGATCGTGTTTGGGTCGCTGTAGACGGGTATTCTGGTGCAACTGCTTTGAGTCAAGCCGCAGCAGGAGGTATGGATGCAGTGCGTGGCCACTGGAGCTGGTGGGATGCTTTTATTGGTAATTTGCCGGGTTCTATTGGAGAAGTTTCCACACTAGCTATTCTTATCGGTGGCGCAATTATTATTTGGGCTGGCGTGGCATCGTGGCGTATTGTTGTCGGCGTTTTTGTTGGTGCAACCATTACTTCTTTAGTATTTAACCTTATTGGTAGTGAAACGAATCATATGTTCTCAATGCCTTTCTGGTGGCATTTTGTTTTAGGTGGTTTTGCTTTCGGTACCTTTTTTATGGCAACTGATCCTGTGACTGCATCGGTTACAAATACAGGGCGTTATATTTTTGGTGCGCTAGTTGGCGTAATGACTATTCTGATACGTGTGGTTAACCCAGCATTTCCTGAAGGCATCATGTTAGCAATACTCTTTGCTAATATTTTTGCACATCTTATTGATTACTTTGTAATGAGTGCGAACGTTAAACGGCGTAAAGTGAGGACTCATGTCTGAGAAACAATCTGCTATAGGTGTATTAAAATTTGCGACTATTGTTTGTTTACTTTGTTCATTACTTGTCTCGACAGCGGCAGTATCTTTGCGCAGCTTTCAGAAAGTGAATGCTGATAATGAGAAAAAAATTAATATATTGCGTGCGGCGGGTTTAGTTGGAGCAGAAGAAAAACTCTCTACACAAGAGATTAATGAAAAGTTTAAGCAAATTATTCCATTGGTCGTTGATCTCTCAACAGGTAAGCCGGTTAGTGATAAAAATCCATTGACTTACGATATGTATAACGCGGCGCGTGGTAATACTGAAGGGCACGAGTTAAGTGATGACCCTGCAGGTATAAAGCGTATTGCTAAAGATGGCGTAGCTTATGTCGTTGCGGATGGCAATAATATTTCTCGTCTTGTTCTGCCTATTCAGGGTTATGGCTTATGGTCAACGATGTATGGTTTTACCGCCCTATCTTTTAAAGATAAGCAGCCGGAAATTACTGGTATCACTTTTTATCAACATGCGGAAACTCCCGGATTAGGCGCACGGATTACTGAATCAGGATGGCAATCATTATGGTCTGGCGTTATTCCTTATGATGATCAGGGTAATCCGCAAGTTGATTTGGTGAAAGTGCGTAAACCAGGAGCAAAAAATCAGGTTGATGCTATTGCTGGGGCAACATTGACGAGTAATGGCGTTGAACATTTGATGAACTTTTGGCTGGGAAACCAGGGGTATAAGTCTTTAGTTACTCATATCCAGAATGGTGAGATTTCCTTAGCTGATCTGCGTGATGCTTCACAGTCTGCTATTAAGCAAAAAACGGAGTAATAAATCATGAGTGACAAAACGTATAACTATAAGGAAATTATCCTTGGGCCTATTTTTGGCAATAACCCTATCGGCTTACAGGTTCTTGGAATTTGTTCAGCGCTAGCTGTAACAGGGAGTATGAAAACCGCTTTTCTAATGAGTATTGGTCTTACTTTTGTAACAGCATTTTCCAATCTGTTTATCAGTATGATTCGTAATAATATTCCAAGTAGTATCCGGATTATTGTACAAATGGCTGTAGCCGCTTCAGCAGTTATTGTCGTTGATCAATTGTTGAAGGCTTTTGCATTCGAACTCTCTAAACAATTATCAGTATATGTAAGTTTAATTCTAACTAACTGTATCGTTATGGGGCGTCTGGAAGCGTATGCGATGTCCAATCCACCATTACCTAGTTTTCTTGATGGTTTTGGTAATGGGTTAGGCTACAGTGCTATGTTGTTAGCGGTAGGAACAATTCGTGAGGTGTTTGGAAAAGGCACATGGTTTGATCTTCCTATTCTGCCAATAATAGATAATGGTGGCTGGTATGTTCCTAATGGTTTGATGGTCTTACCGCCAAGTGCTTTTTTTGTGATTGGATTACTTATTTGGGCGTTACGTACGTGGAAACCAGAGCAAGGAGAAGCGCGCGATTACGTAGAAGCTAAGGCAGCGAAACCGATTATTGTAGGCGTGAGTCATTAAGGGAGCGCGATTATGGAACATTATATAAGCCTATTCGTAAAATCTATCTTTATTGAAAACATGGCCTTGTCCTTTTTTCTGGGCATGTGTACTTTTTTGGCAGTTTCAAAAAAAATCTCAACTGCAGCGGGATTAGGAACAGCAGTTATCGTCGTGCAGACCTTAACCGTACCATTAAATAATATTCTCTATACTTATCTCCTAAAAGAAAATGCTGTTTTTTGGCAAATGTTGGGCTTAGATGTAGATATTAGTTTCTTGGGTCTAATCGCGTATATAGGCGTTATAGCAGCTGTTGTGCAAATATTGGAAATGTTTCTTGATAAATATGTTCCAACACTTTATGCGGCGTTGGGTATATTTTTACCACTGATTACTGTTAATTGCGCCATCTTAGCGGGTTCTCTTTTTATGGTAGAGCGGAATTATAACTTTGGTGAATCCGTAGTATATGGTGTTGGCAGCGGTGCTGGTTGGGCCTTGGCAATTATTGCTATGGCTGGCGTACGAGAAAAAATGCGTTATGCCGATGTACCAAAAGGGTTAGAGGGATTGGGTATCACCTTCATCACGGCTGGTTTGATGGCGATAGGTTTCATGTCCTTTTCAGGCGTACAGTTGTAGGGGGTTAACATGGAAATATTCTATGGTGTACTTATTTTTACTGGTTTAATCCTTCTCCTTTCAGCTATTATTTTGGTGGCGAAAAAATGGTTGGTACCGCAAGGTAACGTTAAAATTCTCCTTAATGGAGAACGTGAGTTTGAAGTTCCAATGGGCGGGAAATTACTTAATGTTCTTGCTGATAGTGGTATCTATGTTTCTTCTGCTTGTGGTGGCGGCGGTAGCTGTGGTCAATGTACGGTTAAAATTTCGGAAGGTGGCGGCGAGATTCTGCCTGTAGAGCTTAACCATATTAGTAAACGCGAAGCGCGCGAAGGTGAAAGGCTTTCCTGTCAAGTGGCGGTGAAAAGCGATATGAAAGTGGAAGTTGATGAATCTGTTTTTGGCGTCAAGAAATGGGAATGTACAGTTATCTCTAATGATAACAAAGCGACTTTCATCAAGGAATTGAAATTGAAAATACCTGATGGAGAGTCTGTACCTTTTCGAGCCGGAGGGTATATTCAAATTGAATGTCCTGCATACGATATTAAATATAGTGATTTTGATATAGCGCCGGAGTTCCGTGATGATTGGGAAAAATATGGCTTATTTAAGTTAGAAGCGCATAATGAAAATCCAACCATGCGGGCTTATTCTATGGCGAATTATCCGGACGAAGCAGGCATCATTATGCTTAATGTACGGATAGCGACCCCACCACCCAAAATTCCTGAAGCTAAGCCTGGCATCATGTCTACTTATATCTTTGATTTGAAACCTGGGGATAAAGTAACTATTTCTGGACCTTTTGGTGAATTCTTTGCAAAAGATACTGATGCAGAGATGGTTTTCATCGGAGGAGGAGCTGGTATGGCACCGATGCGTTCCCATATATTTGATCAGCTAAAACGCTTGCATAGTAAACGTAAAATTACGTTTTGGTACGGCGCTCGCTCTAAACGAGAAATTTTTTATCAGGAAGACTTTGATGCACTTGCAGCAGAGTTTCCTAATTTTACTTGGCACGTGGCACTTTCGGATGCGTTACCAGAAGACAACTGGACGGGTTATACGGGATTTATCCATAACGTTGTCTATGAAAACCATCTCAAAAATCATCCTGCACCAGAAGATTGTGAATATTATATGTGCGGGCCTCCTATGATGACTAAATCGGTTATTGACATGCTACACGGTCTCGGTGTTGAGGATGACAATATCCTTCTGGATAATTTTGGGGGATAAGGTGCTACGAGCAAGGCCAATGGCGTCATTGAAGAATTTCCCACGAATAATATTGGTTCTTGTGCTGCTCGCTTTTTCTGGAGTGAGTCATGCTAAAGAGGTAAGTAGATTATCGGGAAAAACAATGGGGACCTTTTGGCATATTACTATTGCTGAGGAGTTGGATGATGCTGCCAAAGCTAATTTGGAGAAAAGCATTAATAATACTCTAGAAGCCGTCAATGATAGTATGTCAACCTATCGTAATGAATCCGAATTGATGCGATTTAATCGTAGTACATCTGTTGAACCACAAGCGATTAGTGGAGGTTTACGTCGAGTAATAGCCAAGGCGTTGTCTGTAAGCGAAGAAAGTGATGGTATATATGATGTTACGGTTGGACCACTAGTTAATCTTTGGGGGTTTGGTCCTATCAAACGAGAAGATAAGCCTACTGATGAAGAGATCACGAAGGCTTTACAGCATATCGGCTATCATAAGCTACGACTCAATGAGAGAGGATTAGCTAAAGAAGATCCGAATATTTTTATTGATTTATCTTCTATAGCTAAAGGATACGGTGTTGATGTTGTTGCGGAAACCATTATTGCAGCTGGATATCATGATTTTCTGGTTGAAATTGGTGGGGAAGTACGTGCGGAAGGTAAAAAATATGATATGCCTTGGCGAGTGGGAATAGAGCGACCCGAAGTAGGGTTAACTGCTGGAGATACTGTAGAAAATGTCGTCGTTATGAGTGAAGCGCTGCCTGCAATGGCTACTTCAGGAAATTATCGGAATTATGCTGAGAAAAATGGCGAAATGGCATATCACATTATTGATCCGAGAGATGGTAAATCACATAGTTCACGTTTACTTTCTGCAACTGTTCTTGCTAAAGATTGTATGACCGCGGATGCTTATGCCACGGCATTAATGGTTTTGGGAGAAGAAAAGGCATTAGACTTTGCAAATAAACAAGGGTTGGCTGCTGAACTTATATTAGCAGGTGGAAATAGCAACCCATTTATTATTGAACGTAGCCAAGCGTTTATAGCAGCAATACAGGAGGAAAAATAGAATGGGAACATTCATCATTGTTTTTGTTGTATTAATGCTAGTTGGTGTCGGCATGGCTGTAGGGGTAATATTTGGTCGTGCGCCTATAAAAGGTAGCTGCGGAGGGTTGGGTGCTGTTGGTGTTGAACGTGCATGTGGCTGTAAGGATGTTTGTGAGAATCTTCCAAATGCTACAAATATAAGCAAAGACACTCAGTAAACATAATAATCTAAAATGTAAGAATTAATCGCGTTGTTTACACTTTTCCTTTTTGCATGGGTGCCCAATTTTGGACATTTTTAGCTATTGTCAAGAATGCCAAAGGCACGACAAAGTCGCATGGTTCTTGATGGTAGCTAAAAATTCCTAAAAAATCCTTTATGCAAAAAATAAAAGCAAACAAATCTCAAAAATGTAAACAACGCTCCGATTTCCTACATCTAAAATAAAAGACAAAGCGGACGCTATCTTGCGCCCGTTTTTTGGCATGAGAATTGCTTGGTGCCAACTTTACCATTTATTTTTTGCTATTTTAAATTCTTAAGTAATTAACGAAAATTTTTATTAAGACGCGCGCTAGGTTGAGATAAGTCTAGGTTCGATATTGTTCCGTGGTTATGCTTAGATTTGCGTTATTTAAGTTATTATTTTTTATCCTACAGTAAGGAATACCATGAATCATATTTATAAAACTATTTATAACCCTGCTTTGGGGACTTGGATTGCAGTACCAGAAATTGCTCGTAATGGTGGGAAAAAATCTCGTATTTTTAGTGTAAATTATAAGAATGTCGTTTGCGCTGCTGTGGTTTCTATTTCCTTATATACAGCGATTCCTAGTGTAGCTGCTAATGCTGGAATTAGTAACGGAACAGGGCAAACTGCTCTTGCGATTAATCCAAATGGTGGCAGTGCGAATGCTTCTGGTAATGCATCTATAGCGGCAGGCTTAAATGCAGATTCCAAAGGGCAGTATTCTATTGCTATTGGGCGTGAGGCAGTTGCTGCACAAAATGAAAATATTGCTATTGGTAATCAAGCAATAGCGAATACTGATGGCGATAGACACCAACAGACTATTGCTATTGGTTCGAATGCTAATGCAACAGGCCAACAAGCAGTTGCTCTTGGACAGGGAACAAAAGCTAAAAATAAAGAAAATATTGCTATAGGTAATGCTGCAGAAGCTACAGGTCGACAACAAGTTATCGCTATTGGTGCGGCGGTTAGTGCAACTGGGGATCAATCTACTGCTATAGGGAATAATACTACTGTATCGGGTGATTCCTCTATCGCTATTGGTGGAGATGATTTAGACTCCGTCTCAAAGAAAAATGGTGTCTATAATGCTTCAGATACAGCTCTGAAATATAATGAATTAACGGGTGATAATCTTATAGGAGGAACGAGATACGTTCCTACCGCTGCAAGTGGTGGTGCATCAGTTGCAGTGGGAGTCCAATCAACAGCGGAAGGTAATTTATCAACGGCATTTGGAACAAAAACAGCAGCTAAAGGTGCTGCATCAGTTGCCTTGGGTACAGGTTCTTATGCTGATAAAGATAATGCGATTGCATTAGGAGCTGGATCACGTACTGATAACGACGCTAAAGGTGTTAATAACGCTACTATTGGAAGTATCATTTATAGTGGTTTTGCTGGAGGTGCTGATATTAAAGTTGGCGATCAGGTTTCTGTTGGTAAACAAGGTTTCGAGAGACAGATAAAAAATGTTGCGCCTGGAGAAATCTCGAATACAAGTACAGACGCAATTAATGGTAGCCAGCTATATAGTGTAGTAACAAAATTACAGGAAGCGGATACACATTATTATCATATGAATAGCACAGACCAAAGTGCTGGTAGCAACTATAATAATGATGGAGCGACAGGGAAAAATGCGTTAGCTGTTGGTTTAAATGCAAAGGCACAAGCAACTGAATCGATTGCTATTTTAGGAACGACGGAACAAGATGACCCAGCTATTGCTGATGAATCTTCGATTGCTATTGGTAGAAGTTCGCATGCAAAAGGCAAAGGAGCGACTGCATTAGGCATAAATACAGATGCAACAGGCCGTAATGCGCTAGCACTGGGTGATGCTGCCAAAGGGTTATCAGCTCAAGCTATAGCAATAGGGAATCAAGCTAATGTCGCAAAATCAGGTGCCGGTAGTATCAGTATTGGTTCCGCATCCAAGGTAACCGGAGCTAGATCTGTTGCAACAGGTGTGCTTGCAGATGCGAAAGCAAATAATAGTGTAGCATTAGGGTCATATTCTGTTGCTGACCGTGTTAACTCTGTCGTGGGTAGTGCAACAGCATCATCTCCTACTGTTGGCACAACAGTATATGCCAATGACAATGCTAGTGCTGCTGATAAAGCTGCAGTTAGCAATACAGTAGCTGGAGATCTCGGCGCGCTTTCTATAGGAACAACTGGAAAAACTCGTCAAATTATCAATGTTGCTGCTGGTGCTGCAGATAGTGATGCGGTTAACGTAGCACAATTAAAAGCCGTTGCTAATGCAGCGGCAGCCTCAGCTACACATTACTATAGTGTGAAAGGCAGCGCTACTACGGATGGTAACTACAATAATGATGGTGCAACTGGGACTAATGCACTTGCGGCTGGCGTAGGCGTAACGGCGGCAGGTAACAATGCAGTGGCTATTGGAAGTAGTGCCAAGGCAGGACAGGATAGTTCTATTGCGATTGGTGATAAGGCTGTTATTGGAACGACAACAGGTGATTCTACGGGGGCAATTACTGTTGGTTTGAACTCATCTGCTGATGGAAAAGCAGCCGTGGCTATCGGTAGTGAAGCTGTTGCTAATAAGAATCACACCATTGCTTTGGGTGTGAAAGCACAGAGTACAGCAGAAGGGAGTGTGGCTCTTGGGCAAAATTCAGGTGCTTCTGGTGCTAATGCAATTGCTATTGGTTCTTTGAGTAAAGCCAGCAACAGCACGGCTTCGGCATTTGGTGCAAGTTCTAATGCTGCAGGTTCCGCAGCAACTGCGATTGGTAATAGTTCGGTTGCCAGTGCAGGTAATACTACTGCAATTGGTACTTCAGCCAAAGCTATAAACACTTCTGCAACTGCTTTAGGTGATAGTGCTAATGCATCGGGCAGTTCTTCAACTGCCTTAGGTAGTTCTGCAGCAGCTGCTGGAGATGGTGCCCTTGCCGTTGGAAACGGAGCTAACGCCTCAGGATGGCGTGGCACTGCCATTGGCATAGATAGTAAGGCCACAGCTTCCAAATCACTTGCTATTGGTGATACCAGCCAAGTCAGTGGAGGAGAGTCAGTTGCTATTGGTGTGAAGAATAATGTGAGTGGTGAGAGTTCAGGAGCATTGGGGCAAAATAATACTGTTGCTCAAAATAATACTTTTGTCATCGGTAATGGTGTGACAACGTCTCAAGCTAATAGCGTTGTATTGGGCAATGCATCTTCTGATAGAGCGGCAACTGCAGTAAATAATGCGACTGTGGGTACTATAATTTATGCTGGTTTTGCCGGTGTAGGAAGTGCAAGTAATGGTGTGGTAAGTATTGGCTCTTCAGGAAAAGAACGTCAACTCATTAACGTAGCAGCAGGGGAAATTTCTGCAACCAGTACAGATGCAATTAATGGTAGTCAATTACATTCTGTTGTAACGAAATTACAAGCAGCAGATACCCACTATTATAGCGTCAAAGGAAGTGCTACGACGGATGGCAACTACAACAACGATGGTGCAACAGGTACGCATGCCCTAGCCGCAGGTGTTAATGCGGCGGCTTCTGGTGATCATTCCGTTGCTGTCGGTTCTGCGGCTCAAGCCAAAGCAGCGGGTGCTATGGCAGTCGGTAATGATGCAATAGCAAGTGGTGTGGATTCTTTAGCTAATGGTAAAGCGAGTAAAGCTGAGGGTCAAGGGTCAACTGCTGTCGGTAATACAGCTCAAGCATTAGAATTAAGTGCAACTGCTGTTGGTAATAATGCACTGGCAGAAAAAAAATTCACTACTGCTGTGGGCGCAGGATCCCAAGCAAAAGGTGGTTCATCAACCGCGCTTGGTAATGATGCTCATGCAACAGAATGGAGTGCATTGGCGCTAGGCAGAGCAGCAGAAGCAACAAGTAATTCATCTATTGCTATTGGTGAAGAAGCAAATTCTTCAGCTGAAACAGCAGTAGTAATTGGAAAACAAGCAAAAGCAACTTTTGCTAATTCTGTTGCATTGGGTGCAGGTTCAGTTGACCGTGCTGCAACCACTGAAACACAAGCAACTGTTAATGGTATCACTTATAGTGGATTTGCTGGACAAGGCAGTACTGCCAATGGTGTAGTCTCTGTGGGGGATTCTGGTAAAGAACGTCAAGTTGTAAATGTTGCAGCAGGTAAAATTGCTGCAGATAGTACTGATGCCATTAATGGTAGCCAATTATATTTGACACAACAAGCGCTAGGAAATGTCGCAAGTACTACAGCTACTCATTTAGGTGGCGGAGCAACTTTGGGTACAGATGGGAAGATTACAGCACCAACTTACGCTATTACCAATCCTGCTAACAGTACTACGACGAATTACAATAATGTCGGAAGTGCGCTAGGAGCTTTAAGTACCGCAGTGAATACACCCCTGACATTTGCAGGGGATAGCGGAACAAGTTCTCAAAGAAAATTAGGTTCAACAGTTACAGTGAAGGGCGGCGTGACGGATGCGACAAAATTGAGTGATAACAATATTGGCGTAGTATCCGATGGCAATGGTACATTGAATGTAAAACTGGCTAAGAATATTACGGTTGATAGCGTAAAAGCTGGTAATACCACTATTAATAGTAATGGATTGACGATTAATAATGGTCCAAGCGTTACAAGTGCTGGTATTAATGCTGCAGGAAATAAGGTCACCAATGTTGCTGCAGGTACCGATGATACTGATGCAGTCAATGTTGCGCAGCTGAAAGCGCTTGCTACAAAAACCGAGACTACACCTTTAACTAATACCACGACTGGTACAGTTAATGTTCCAACGGGCACTAATGCTACTAAACTAGCCACAGCTAGTGATATTGCCAATGCTATTAATAATTCTGGATTTACTTTAACTACCGCTGCAACTACTAATGGGGAAGTGTCTGGTAGCTCAACGGAGCTGGTTAATCCGGGTGAAACAGTAACGATTGAAGCAGATAAGAATATCAAAGTAAGTCAAGCGAACGGTAAGGTTACGATTGCCACCAAAGATGACGTTAGCTTTAACAGCGTCACGGCGGGTAGTGGCGCTAATCAAGTGGTATTAGGTAGTGACGGGGTGAAAGTAGGTGGCAATACCTATATCAATAATAATGGATTAAATGCTAATAATAAAAAAGTAACCAATGTTGCCGATGGTACCGCTCCTACAGATGCAGTTAATGTTAGCCAGTTGAATGCAAAAACCAGTGCAGCAAAAACAGAAGTTAAAGAAGGCAGTAATACCAAAGTTGTGAAGACTACCGATGCTACAGATGGACATGAAATTTATACCGTTCATGCGGATAAGGCGATTACTGCCGGCAAAACTGGTGAAACGGTTGTTACCAATAACACAACAACCAGCGCTACTGGGGAAAAAGAAGTTACCTACACGGTTGGCCTAGATACTAAAGTTAAAGACGATATTGCCAAAGGTGTTGATGCTAAAAATATTGTTGATAACCAAGGCCTGACATTTACTGGTGATAGTGGCGATACCGGCATGAAGAAGTTGGGTGATACCGTTGCTGTTAAAGGTGATAGTAATATCGTAACGAAAGCCGATAGTAACGGCGTTAATATTACGTTGAAAAAAGATATTACGGTCGATAGCGTGAAAGCTGGCTATACTACGGTTAATAATAATGGGCTAACGATTAATAATGGCCCGAGTGTTACTAAGACAGGTATTGATGCAGCAAATAATAAGATTACCAACGTAGCCAATGGAACTGCTCCTACAGATGCAGTTAATGTTAGCCAGTTAAATACTCAAGTAGCCGCTTCAAAAGAGGAAGTGAAATCTACTGATCGATCAGTAACTATTAACACAACTCAGAATGGTAGTGGCGCTAATGTTTATAATCTCTCTGTAAATGTTGATGGAGATACAATTGTTAAAGATGGTAATGGTGCTTTAAAGGCTAGTACCACCTCTTTAACGGTGGGTTCAAATGGCAGTGTGGCTACTCCAACCAATCCTAGCAAGCTGGTTAACGCGGGAGATATTGCCAATGCTATTAATCAATCTGGCTTTACGGTTACGTCTAGCGCTTCGGAAGGTGAAGTGAGTGGTACCAGTCAAAATCTGGTCAAGCCGGGGAATACGGTTACTTTTGATGCGGGTAAAAATATTAAAGTCACTCAGGATAATGGTAAATTCACCTTTGCTACCAAAGATGATGTGAGTTTTAATAGCGTAAAAGCTGGCGATACTACGATTAATAATAATGGGGTAACGATTACAGGTGGTCCGAGTGTTACTAAAACAGGGGTTGATGCGGCCAATCAGAAAGTAACTCATGTTAGTAATGGCGATGTGTCTAATGCTAGTAAAGATGCTGTTAACGGTAGTCAGTTATTTAATCAAGGAGAAGGCGTAAAAAATATTATTGGCGGCAATACTACTTATAATCCAACGACTGGTGCTTTCACGAATACGGATATAGGTGGTACTGGGAAAGGTAATATTGATGATGCGATTCGTACTGTAAATAATAAAGTTAATTTAGGCTGGAATGTTCAAACGAATGGTGGCGCTAAAGAAAATGTAGCTGCTGGTGATACGGTTAACTTTAAGAATGGCAGTAATATTGTGATTAATAATACAGGGAAGGATATTACGATTGCCACTTCACCTGATTTGAAAGCTGACAGTTTGACTATCAATAATGGCCCGATAATTAATAGCGGTGGCATTAATATGGGAGGTAAAGGGATTACGAATCTAGCGGATGGTAATATTGCTGCGGGTAGTCAAGACGCGGTGACAGGCGGTCAGCTATATCAAACTAATCAGAATGTTACAAATAATGCTACCAATATTGCCAAAGGCATAAATTTTGGTGGAAATAGTGGTCCGTCGGCAAATAAATATAATTTGGGTGATACGATGGTGGTGAATGGTGACAATAATGTTACGAGTACTACGGTCGCCGGTGGCGTTCAATTGGCTTTGTCGCCTAATTTGAATGTTACCAGCATTATCACTACGGATGCTGTCGGAAATAAAACCGTAACCAACGGAGGTGGCGTTACGATTACACCAACTGGAGGTGGCTCTCCGGTTAGTTTATCTACGGGCGGTTTGAACAATGGTGGCAATAAGATTACAAATGTTGCTGCTGGCGATGTTTCTCCAACGAGTACGGATGCGGTCAATGGAAGTCAATTGGATGCCGCAAAGACACGTTATTACAGTGTTAATGATAACGGCACTAAAGTGGACAATTACCAAAATGACGGCGCGACCGGAAATAATGCGCTTGCTGCCGGAACACAGGCAAGTGCTTCTGGTGAGGGAGCTGTTGCCGTTGGTGATAAGGCGACGGCTACGGTAAAAGGCGGTGTTGCTGTTGGGGCGGAGTCGGATGCGGATCGTGCTGCTTTGACGGGGGTAACAAAAGATAGTGTTACCGATAGTGCAAGTGCAGCTAGTAATCAGGTCTTTGCTATAGACACAGCGACTGATGCAGATAAGCAAGCAATAGCAGATACGGTTAAAGGTGATCTAGGCGCCTTTTCTGTGGGAGATGCAGGGCATACACGTCAGATTATTAATGTTGCTGCGGGGTCGGAAGATAGTGATGCTGTCAACGTATCTCAGCTTAGGGCGGTTGCCAATAAAGCACGTGGTACGACAGTAGTGCAGAATCATATTACTCAAATTGTTAATAATACGACGGTTTCTGGTGGAAAAAATATAAAAGTCAATAAACGTGGTGATAATTACCAGGTCGCCTTGGCCGATGATGTCGAAACGAATAGTGTGACCACAGGGGATACTCGTATAGACAATAATGGATTGCACGTGAAGGGTAATACTTATGTTGATGCCAATGGTTTGAATGCCAATAATCAGGTCGTGCGTAATGTTGCTCCAGGGCGAGTAGCTGAGGATAGCAGTGATGCCGTCAATGGCGCTCAGCTTTATGCACTAGGCCAGCAATTAGATGGTATGAATAAGTATATTAATAGTGCCCGTGCAGGGGTGGCTTCAGCCATTGCTACTGCAGGTTTGCCGCAAGCTTATCGTCCTGGTGCCAGTATGGTAGCGGCAGCAGGGGGGTATTATGATGGACAAAGTGCTGTTGCCGTTGGTATGTCCACGATTAGCGATAATGGTAAATGGATTATTAAAGGGGCGGCAAACGTTAATAGTAAGGAAGCCGGTGCTAGTATCGGTGTAGGTTATCAATGGTAAGGAACTGTTTTATGAAAAATGCAATTCTCTTCTCAATAATCCCCGCTGCTGCAATGTTGCTTTCGGCATGTACGTCCACGGTTAGTCAGGGAGTGAAAGCGGATGGTAGTGTGGATAAACTGGTGTGGCCAACGCAAAAAGAGAGTTGGCGCGATGAGGCATTGCGTCTTCCCTCTCCGTCTATTGCTGCTGTTCGTGTAGGATTGGACCGTAAGAATGTGTACGCTCTGTTAGATGTACCGCATTTCAGCGAGATTCGTGGCGCGCGCGAGTGGAATTATATTCTGCAGCGCCCTGAATACACACGCGAGAATCAGGCGGTATGTCATTTGAAATTAATCTATAATGATGACAATCATGTCGCCGCCATGTATTGGTTACCAGAAGATTGCGCCACGGTATATCACGATAAAAAGCCTTATCGTCTCTCTGCCGATGCGTTGTTTGCATTTGATACGGCAACATTGCGAGCAGATGCTGATCATGCTCTGGCAGACTTGCTACAGAAAGTACGAGCAAGTGGTGATGATAATACTATCCGTATTGATGGCTATACGGATCGACTGGGTAGCAGTGAGTATAACCATAAACTGTCGCAGGCACGCGCTGAAACGGTACGCCAATACTTGATTTCTGGCGGAATTGATGCGAAACGTATTTCTGCCGTAGGGCATGGAGAGGAAAATCCCCTAAGTCATTGTGATAACCATGTATCGCGGGATGCGCTGATTTCTTGTTTACAGCCGGATCGTCGAGTGGAAGTATCGGTGAGTGGCATACATTATTAATTATTATAGTTCCAGTGGTTTAGGTGTTTTTCCATGGTCTCTTTGGAATGAAAAAAATTGTTTGTTTTCTATATTGACTAGATAAGGGTTCCTCCGTAAAGTGATTCAAATTTTTTTTGGGGAGAATGATATGAGTAAATTAAGAAATGGAGCTTTGGCACTAGGCATAGCGTTAGCGCTCAGTGCTTGTGGCATTAGTCATGGTGATCGTATGAATTATGCGGATGTGAATTCCATCCAGCGTAATGTCACCACAGAACAGCAAATCCGGACGATGTTCGGTGAGCCGGTTTCTGTACAAACCAATCAGAAAGCAGGCGTGAAAAAACTGATTTACGCTTATCGTAATGATGATAGCTCGAAGAAAGCGGCTGCCGGTATTGGTGGTGCGTTGTTAGGTGGCCTATTAGGTAGCCAAATCGGTGGTGGTGCTGGTCAAGCGATTGCCGGAACAGTAGGCGCGACAGCTGGTGGATTGGTGGGCGATAATATGGTGACAGCACGCCAAGAATCACAAATGCTAGAAATAGAAATCTCTCTAGCTACTGGACGAGTCACGGATTATAACTTTACTGAAGAGAAAAGTCGTACCCAGAGTTGGGGCGTTAATAGTGGCGTATCTCCGTTGTAAACAGAGACAACGACAGTTCTGTGGAAAACCGGATCATTTGATCCGGTTTTTTTATGCCCAATTTTTTTATAGGCGCCAGTCGATAGGAGGTTCACCGCGCGCTTGTAAAATTTGGTTAGCGCTGGCGAAGTGTGAACAGCCGACAAAACCGTTGCCCGCTAATGGGGAAGGGTGGACGGCTGTTAAAATGTAGTGTTTATCCGCATCAATAAGTCGGACTTTTTCTTTAGCGAAATTTCCCCATAACATAAAGATGAGATCGCTACGTTCTTTGGATAAGGTTTCGATGACGGCATCGGTGAATAGTTGCCAGCCAATACGGCTATGGCTTCCCGCTTTGCTACGTTCAACGGTTAGGCTGGCATTGAGGAGTAAGACACCTTGGTCAGCCCAGTGACTTAGATCACCATGATTCGGACGTACAAAGCCTTCGATACTACGCTCTAGTTCTTTGTAAATATTCTGCAATGAGGGCGGAATTCGAGCCCCTTGTGGAACAGAGAAGGATAATCCCATCGCCTGTCCAGGCTGGTGGTAAGGGTCTTGCCCCAGAATAACGACACGGACGCGGTTAAAGGGCGTACGGTTAAAAGCGTTGAAAATAAGTTTTCCTGGTGGGTAAACGGGGATATTGGCATCTTTTGCATCCATCAGGATTTGTTTGATACGAGCGAAGTAAGGTTTGCTAAATTCTTTGTAAAGAGCTGTTTTCCAAGTGTTTTCTATTTGTACGTCGTTAGGATTAATAGTAATTTCGCATGTCATAATTTTTATCGTGATAAGAGAAAGTAAACTGCAAGCGAAATTTTGCCACAGCATGTGTGTGCTGGCAAAGATTTTACGTCTAAGCGCACCGTTTTCCGAGTCGCCAAATAGCGGCAATTTGTCGTGCCGTACGTTCCAGATTCTCTGCACCTTTTGCTAGTGTTTCAGGCAATGTGTCAAGTGTCGCGATGGAAGGGAAAATGGCCGCAAAGCCATCATCTATAAGTGTTTCGGCACCAGAACCAAGGATGCCGGCAATGGCAATAATTGGTACGTTGTGTTGGCGTGCAAGTTGTAATACGCCGAAAGGAACTTTACCAAGACGCGTTTGTCTGTCTAATTGTCCTTCTCCTGTGATAACAAGCGTGGCGTCTTCTATTGCTTTGCTGAGGTTGACTGCTTGCATTACCAGTGTAATGCCCGAGGTTAAGTGTGCGCCTAATAGAGAGAGCGCGTAGCCAAGACCACCCGCCGCTCCCGCGCCGGCAAGCGTGCTTTTATCGGGTAAGCCACTCGCTGTGAGTATGCTAGCGTAATGAGCAAGTGCACTGTCGAGCTCAAGAACGCTGGCTTTATCTGCACCTTTTTGCGGTCCGAAAATGTGACTAGCGCCATTGGGACCACAGAGTGGATTATTGACATCGCACGCGGTATCTATGCGACAAGACGAGAGTAAAGGCGAAAGCTCGCTGAAGTCTGCTTGAGCAAGGCGGGCAAGCGCGCTCCCGCCAAACGGTAGCGCTGCATGGTTCTGATCAAGTAGGCGTACGCCTAAGGCTTGTAACATGCCGGCGCCACCATCATTAGTGGCACTCCCACCGATGCCGAGGATGATATGTTGCGCTCCCTCTTGTAGGGCATGCAACATCATCTCACCGACACCGTAAGTGGTTGTGTAACGTGGATCGCGCTCGTTTGGAGAAAGTAGATGCAGACCTGCAGCTTCGGCCATTTCCATAACGGCAGTACCATCGGGTAGTTTGCCGTAGTGAGCTGTAATGATGCGGCCAAGCGGATCATGTACGGCTACTTTTTGCCAAACCCCACCTAGCGCAGCAATTAAAGCCGCCGTCGTCCCTTCGCCACCATCTGCCATTGGAAGACAACAGTAATGTGCGTTTGGTAGTACGGCACGAAAACCGCGCGCAACCGCTTCACAGGCCTGTTGTGCCGTTAAACTTTCTTTAAAAGAATCGAGCGCGATAACGATTTTCATAGGAATATCCAGCCCAACAGCCATATCCAAATAATAGCGCTAATTCCCTGAATAGCGGTGGCCGTAGTTAGGGTGCGATAACCTTGTCCTACACTCATGCGGCTAAACTGGGTTACGACCCAGAAAAAGCTGTCGTTTGCATGTGATACTGTCATGGCACCAGCACCAATTGCCATAACGCAGAGTACGCGTCCCATTTCGCTATCCAATCCTATTTGTGCGAGGAGTGGGGCAACAATAGAGGAAGTGGTAACCAGAGCAACGGTCGTTGAACCTTGCGCAGATTTCAAAGCAGCAGCAACAATAAAAGGCATAAAGATACCGATACCGCTATTGCTGAGAGTTTGGCCAAGATAATCGCTGACCGGTGTTTCTTTCAGAATAGCGCCGAATGCGCCACCGGCTCCAGTAATTAATAAGATCGGCGCAGAAACACTGAGGCCATCCGTAATAATTTGACTAATACGGCCTGTTTTATCTGCGCCACGAATCAGCGTGAGCGAGAGAAAAAGGCCTATTAATAAGGCATTGAGTGGTGTACCTAGAAAGATGCACACAGTTGCCAAAAGTCCTTCACCAAAAGGGTGGGTTGGGAAAGCCGCAATAGAGCCAAGGCAAATAAGAAGGATTGGTACAACAATGGGCATGAAAGCTTGGACGGGCGAAAGCAAGGCGCCGTAGGCTTCGCGAATAATCTGTGATTTTGCCTCATCATGAGGATTTTGGGACAGATTATCCGGTTGCTCGTGTAAGAAACGATTAGCCCATAACCAGCCGGCAACAATAGGTACGATTGCCGTGAATAATCCCACACCAATCACCAAACCAAGTTGATTGCCTAAATTCAGATTGCCCGCCGCAGCAATAGGTCCGGATGTGGGAGGGACAAAAGTGTGGGTTGCATAAAGACCTGTTGCTAAGGCGACGCTCATCGCGACAGGTGATACTTTCATGCGCGTAGAGAGAGACGTTTTTAGCGAGTGCAGGATAACGAAACCAGAATCACAGAATACAGGAACTGAGACGATAGCGCCCACGATAGACATCGCTAAAGTTGGAAAACGAGGTCCGATGGCTTTAACAACGGATTCAGCCATAACGACTGCTGCGCCAGTTTTTTCTAAAATGAGCCCGATGATGGTACCTAAAACAATTACCAATCCTATAGAACCAAGGATATTACCAAAACCCGTGCTGATGGTTTTAGCGATTGCCGGTAAAGGAATTTGATAGAGAAAAGCCGTGATGAAGCAGGCAAGCAAGAGCACGATGAAAGGATGCCACTTCAGCTTTGCTGTTGCCATTACGATAAAAATGATAACTAAGAGTAGCCATAGAATAATCATAACGCCTCCATAGTGAAATCCCTTGTTATTATCCTCAAAAAAATACGTGTTAACAACAAAGAATCACGTTAATTATCAAAGGCCGTTAGATGTTAACAATAGGGCATTAGCTCATGGCATAACGTTTGCTATACTGCCTCACCCAAAA
Source organism: Cardiobacteriaceae bacterium (assembly GCA_030527905.1). Classification (GTDB taxonomy): domain Bacteria; phylum Pseudomonadota; class Gammaproteobacteria; order Cardiobacteriales; family Cardiobacteriaceae; genus Cardiobacterium. Next base: position 2,432 of record JAUMZX010000007.1, on the reverse strand, counting down.
TTTCAGTTATGGATTGAATTATGCGTTTTTTTCTCGTTTCTGGACTCTCGTTAGTATCCTGCGTCCTTTATGCGGCAACGCCTCAGCCAGCGCCACCGACGCCGGAGTTACATACGCCAGATGAAAAATTGCCCTCTGTTGCCGAGAAAGTGGTTGCAGATAAGCAAAGTGCGCATCAAGAAAATGCACAAGCCGTTGAAGTTTCTGAAGCGGAGCTTCTCGCTAACCCGCCTTTGCTGGCAAACGCACTGGATAGTGCGATTATTGCGGGAAATGCGGATGGTGTCGCAGTGCTATTGCCTATCTATCGCAAATTGCCGAGTGAGCAGCAAGATAAAATGTTATTGCGTTTTGGTGAAGCGCTACAAGCACGTGCTAAAGGCGATTTAGCGGCAGCAATAGCCTTTTATCGTGAAATGATTGCAGAAGACCCGAGCTTACAGCCGGTACGCTTACATTTGGCGATGACCTTAGTGATGGATCATCAGGACGAAGCCGCGCGTGCCCAATTAGACAAGCTTAAATCAGAGAAACTGCCGGATGACATCCGTAAAATTGTAGAGCAAGCATTAGCTACATTGCGTGAACGCCGGAGTTGGAGCTTTAATGCTGGTGGTTACTATCGCTATGACAACAATATCAATGGCGCTCCTCGTCAAAGAGAAAGGCAAGTGGGGCAGGGAAAATGGACCTTCCCAGAGGCAAAACGCGCACATGGTATTCATCTTGATCTCTCCGCTGAACGCCGGATACCGATTTATACCGGCTGGTACGGACAAGTGGAAGGCGGATTAAATGCGGATTGGTTTTGGGATGCGCATAAATTTGATGACTTCCGATTCCGTTTGGGCGCAGGTGCGGGATGGCAGAATTCACGTTGGGACGTCAGTCTCGTTCCTTTTGTGCAGCGGCGTATCTATGACGACAAAGGCTATTCCACTAATGTTGGTGCGGATGCCAATATCTCTTATTGGTTAACGCCACAATGGAGGTTGAGCAGCTCATTACAAGGCATGCATAAGCATCATGACACGCGTAAGTGGCTGAATGGCAATCAGTATTTTGGCAGTGTGAGTGCCCTTTATGCGCCGAATGCGCGGCAATACTGGTTTGCGGGGGCAAATGCGATGCGTAGCCAAGCAAGAGATGCATCTGAGGCGTTCAAACGTTACGGCATTAATATTGGCTGGGGACAAGAATGGGGCTGGGGAATGTCTAGCCGAGTTGTTGGAACCTATGCGCATCGTAGCTATGATGCCAATGATTTTTTTGGCATATTGCGCAAAGACCATGAATATGGGACATCAGTTAGTTTGTGGAATCGCAACCTTTATTTTTGGGGGATTACGCCACGTCTCACGTTTAGTTGGAATAGAACCGACAGTAACCATTTTTACTATGATGGGCATGACTCAGATGTCTATCTTGAATTCAGTCGCTCATTCTGACACGAGTAGAATTTATACGTGAGAACATTACGCCATAACGAGGAAAGCCCGCTGAGATACGAAGATAAACACGCGGCTTAGTTGTCTGTCATATTTATAAAAAGAAAGCGCCACGACACATGTTCATTGTATCGTGGCGCTGCTATGTTGAGTGGAAATAGCAACAATTTATTACGGTAGATAGAAATGTTTTAGAGATGATACCGTCTAAACAAAGAGGCTGAATCGTTACACAGATAATCTTCGTTGCATCATGCCAAACTGTGGCTCAATGCCAGTTTCAGCCCCGCACCGATTTCTTCAGGGCTATTATCCAAAGTAAGCAAGACATTGTACTTATCATCCATGCCATCCCATCCCACGCATCTCCTCGAACATGTTTCATAGGGCTGATAACGATTGCTCCGTTACACAATCTAATACCGCAATTTTTCATCTTCCTAAATAAAGGTCCCTTATTCTTATAACCTAATTCTTTGCACAACAAAGCAACCCATTGCTCATAAAGTTGTTGCCCCTTTTCTTGGTCAAAAAAATCTTTATATTCATGTGTGCCATAAACAAATGTCCTGCTATTGGCCAAAGCCCGTAGCACCGCCTTACCTAGCACTTCATCCTCAACATCCGGGTCAAAAATATCGGGAGGAAACATATGATCAAGAAGCAACATGCGAAATCCCGAATCTGTTTGAATAATGATTGCTTTATTATTAGCGTAACATGTTACTGCGTAACGTTGATCTGTTTGAAACATTATTTAATTTCCGTAATTATTACATGAACATTTTTGCTTTTAGCATATTCGATTGCCCGATTGATTTCCGCCCGCTGTGCCGGTGTAGTTTGAGCGGGAACTGCCAACCGGATTTCTCGCCTACTGATTTCAGCAGCTTAATTGTTTCTTTATTGATCCATAAGTTTTCAAGCAGAATTAAGCTTATTAACGACCAGATGATAATTCAAACTTAAAAAAAGCTTAACAAG
>JAUMZX010000006.1:21633-27796 GCA_030527905.1 Cardiobacteriaceae bacterium | reverse complement strand
TGGTTATCTTCATTTTCAGAGGGTAACATAACTGCTAATCTAATACAGCCCCATGTTTTTTATTATGGAAAGGAAGACGCTACGAATAACGTCTTCCTTCAGTCTTATGACGGCTTAAGACTTGAGTGCCGCGGTAACGGCTTTTTCAAAGTCTTCCATCGGGCAGAAACCATCAGCATCCGTTTTGCATCCGTCAATATGTAAGACGACGCGTTGTGGTGGGTTATCTGCGGTGAGTGGTGTTGCATTACGCAATTGGTCTGTAGTTTGATAGACATATTCGATACGCATGAGCTGCTTATTGTTTTTATCACGCCACTGTTCGAACAGTACTTTACCGCTAATAGGCGTTTTCTCGTATTGTCCGGGAAGTTCGTAAGGCGCGGTTTTGAGCAGTGGTAATAGTGAACCAACGTTTGAATCGTGTCCAACGAGCAAGACCACTTTGGCTTTACGCGCTGCATCTATCAAAGGATGTTTTTCTCCCTGATCAGAAAAGCTGTTTTGGATGAAGGTGAGTAAAGGTGTAGCGGTTTCTTTGGCAAGTAATGGAGAACCGAAAAGAACATCGTGGTAGATGTTTTTGATATCGACAATTTTTTGCCAATCTTCAGAGGTTTTTATATGTCCCCAAGCTACGTCTTTTTCAGGGAATCCTTCGTAATATTGCAGAATGAAACTGTCAGCAGCGCCGGTACCATTGCGTAGCACGCCTGATGTTGCAGGCTCTTTACCTTGAGCGAAGGTAAGTGTGTTATTAATTTTGTCTAAATCACAGACTTTTTCTTTTTCGCAAGTGGCAGAATGATCGTAATCCAACACGGTTTCCAGAACGGCGTAATCGTCTTTCATTTTTGTGTTGAGGGCAGCAAAACCACCGTCTCCAAGCATATCATCGATAGACTTTTCCGCTTTGGCTTTGAATGCGTCGTCAACGGTACTACGTACAATAGGATTGAAGGTATTATCCATTTTGCCGACTTCTTCAAGGTGATTGATTTTTACATCACAATTAGGGAAGGCGGCAGCCACAAAGTTTTTACCCGTATCAATAGTACGTGGCAGGCTGTTGGTATAGACCAGAATATTATCACCAGGGCAACTATCGGCAGGAATAAGTCCAGTGCTATTGAACCAAGTATCAAAATATTGGCCTAATAAGCGCTCAAGTTCTGCACCGCGAGGGGTAAGTTGACCTCCTTCAGTTTGCCATTTAGGCCAAGTCTGTGGTGTCGCTTCTGCTAGTGCACTCCCATAGCCGATGAGCGGCGCTCTGATACCATGGCGGCTAAAAATAACAGTTTTTTCTAATGTATAGCCGTCAGGTATCGCGGGTTCAGCTTGCGCTGTTATAGCTGCGGCAATAAGGGCTGTGGCGAGTAAGCTTTTTTTCATGGTTGCTCCAGGTTAGGCCAAAAGAAAGGACAATTACGAGCAGTACACGATGTGTGGGTTGCTTGTTTTTGTCCCAAGGTTTTCTGCGCTGTCCTGTTGCCGCCATGAGCATCTCTACAGAGTGGCTGAAGGCAATCCGCTACTCATCATTTTTCCAAGCCCAGCTTCAATGACTTCACGGATTTTGGGTGCCTCTTTGCCTTTGAGCTGAATGCCGACACCAGGAACACGTTTAGAAATTTTCTTAGGTGGATTAAGCCATACGACACGCCCAGAAGCGGCGAATTTGCCGAGATCTCCTGGTAATTTGAGGAAAACGAAGACTTCTTGTTCTAATGTATAGCGTTCTTCTGTGGCAACAAAAATGCCGCAGCCGTCCACAAATGGCATATAGAATTGATAGAGATCTTTCAAATCTTCAATATTAAGACGTATAACACCTTGTTTTAATTTTGATTGTGGTTGTGTGGTGGGGTTGCTCATAATTGCAAGTTCCGTTTGTCATATATTTCCAGCAGTAGGGCCTTGATATTAAGGTTTTGCCCGATTTGCTGCCGGTCCGGACGCCGTAATGCGCTAATACGCGCATATAAGCTATGCAAACGATTGAGATCAATCGTTTGCAGGTCGGCTTCGTATTTGCGAAGGTGATTGTGCCAATTTTGTGTGCTGCTGTCCAGCTGTCTATAGGCGATAATTGCTTGTAATTGATTTTGTAGGTAGTTATTGAGATTTTTTTCTCCTAGGGTGTCAAGATAGTTTAGGTAAGCCGTTGCCTGCTGGGGATGGCTGAGATAGGCAATAAGTAGATCGATATGAGCTAGAGGATCCGGTGCATCGGGGTGGGCGAGTGCTTGATGCGGGTCTCCGTTATATAAGTTCAAACTGGCTTGTGCCTGTTCAGGGATAAAGTCATGGTTTTTTATGAGCCATGTTTCGGCTTGTTCAATATGAGGGTAGGGCAGTGTTACGGTATGACTGCGGCTGAGAATGGTTGCTTTGACAGCGCGGCGATTAGCTGCACTTAAAATAAAATGTGTGTGTTGTGGTGGTTCTTCTAGCGTTTTTAGTAGGGCGCTAAGTGCATTCGGGTTGTAACGGTCAATCATCCCAAGGTAAATAATGCGTAAGTCTCCGATGGCTGGCGTGGTTTGTATAGAGTCGCTTATTTCTCGAATGAGATCGATTTTACAGGGCTCAAGATAAGTTTTTGTGTCAGGGTGAGTATCTTGTTTGAGGAGGTGGCAGGATTTGCAGTTGCCACAAGGTCGAGAGGAGGGAGCAAGGCAAAGCGAACGTTGTATGATAGCGTACGCCATATCATCTGCATTGCCTCTTTGTGGATCAATGAGTAATAGACTGGTGGGGAGATTATCTGCCAGACGATCAAGTCCACGGTAGTGTAAATCAGTCCATGGTAACTGCGGTTGCATAGGTATTTTTAGGAGCTTGTATGGTTCGGAAGGAGTTTTTCTAGGTGTGGCAATATACGTGAGAAAACGTTTTGGGCATCACCTTCAGCGTCAATCCAGTAATGTTTTGGCTTTTCTGATAAGGCGCGATAGCCTTGTGCTACTCGCATAAAAAAAGCTTCATTCTCTATCTCAAAACGGTCTTTTTCTTTTGATCTGGCAATGAGGCGCGCTTGTGCAGTTTGATTGCTACTGCCAAGAATAAAGGCTATATCAGCTTCTTTGTTAGTTTCAGTGAGATGTTCTAGTGAATGAAGCGTTTCCAGTGGGATACCTCGTCCATAATGCTGATAGGCATAGGTAGCATCACGATAGCGATCACATATGACCCATTCTCCACGCTCAAGTCGCGGTATAATTTCATTTTGTAGATGGGCACGCCGCGCTGCCAGAAAGAGAAGAAGTTCGCTTATGGGATCGGCTTGTGTGTTGTGATCCAAGAGGATTGTTCTTAGCTGTTCGCCTAAAAGCGTTCCTCCTGGTTCACGGCTAAAATGCGTTACGATGTTTTGTTCTTCACACCATTGGCGAATATTTGCCATTTGAGTGGTTTTTCCAACACCTTCACTGCCATCTAATGTGATAAAACGCCCTATCATGGAGTTTTTTGTTGTTTCTTTAGGTAATCGGCAACCGCTTGTTGGTGGGCTTCATAGGTGACTGAGAACGTGTGTCCGCCTTTGCCGTCTGCTACAAAGTAGAGGCTATCTCCATCTTCTGGATGTAGCGCAGCTTCTATGCTGGCTTTTCCAGGTAATGCTATAGGTGTTGGTGGTAATCCTTTGTTGATATAGGTGTTGTAGGGTGTATCGGTTTGTAGATGCTTACGCGTTAAATCGCCATGATAGTCCGCCGCACCATAGATGACGCTGGGGTCGGTCTGTAATAGCATGCCTTTTTGTAAGCGGCGGATGAATACACCGGCAATTTTAGGGCGTTCTTCGGCAATGCCGGTTTCTTTTTCGATGAGAGAAGCGAGAATCAGGGCTTCGTATGGACTGTTTAATGGCAGGTTATCTGCGCGGTTAGGCCAAGCTTTCTCAAGTACCACTTGCATATCGTGATACATGCGTTTTAGCAACTCAAGATCGGTAGTTCCGCGTGTAAACTGATAAGTTTCTGGTAAAAACCATCCTTCGGGATTACTGTCGATACCTAAGAGCGTGGCGATTTGAGCGTTATTTTTGTTGTTTAATGTATGTTCGATACCCGCAGTTTGTTTCAAAGAAAGACGCAAGTCATTGAATGTTTTTCCTTCAACAACCGTCATTTTATATACAACAACTTTGCCGTTGGTAATGTCATTTAAGAGAGAGGGAAGGGTTGCATTAGGGTCAATGCGATAGTCCCCTGCCTTGATATTGGCTGCTTGCGGATTGAGACGAGCGTATAGTGGCAACACCCAATCATTACCAATAATTCTCCGTTGTAGAAGCTCACGATTGATACCCCCTAGCGTTTCACCCGATTTTACGCTGATGATACCATCACCTTCTGCAATCAATGGATTGCTGAGCGTTTTTTGGTATTGTAAGTAGAAAGTACCCGCTATCCATGCAGCAAGGAAGATGAGCGTAAGAAAGAAATTGATGAGAAATCTTTTCATGATAAGTACCTACGAAAGAGTATGCTGGCGTTAGTACCACCAAAACCGAAAGAATTAGATAAAGCAATATTGATAGGCATAGCCTGCGCTTGGTGAGGAATGTAGTTAAGATCACATTCTTCACTAGGTTGATCCAGATTAATTGTGGGTGGTGCAATTTGATCACGCAAGGCAAGTAGGGTAAAGATGGCCTCTAACCCGCCTGCGGCACCAAGTGCGTGTCCTGTCATAGATTTTGTACTGCTGACAGCAAGACGATAAGCATGCTCACCAAAAGCTTTTTTAATGGCGCGTGTTTCTGCAACATCACCTGCGGGTGTTGAGGTACCGTGTGCATTGATGTAATCAACGTCTTCGGGGCTAATTGCTGCGTCATGTAACGCTTGAATCATACAACGCGCGGCTCCTGAACCATCTTCAAGAGGAGCTGTCATATGATAGGCATCTGAACTCATACCCATCCCGATGATTTCACCATGAATGGTTGCTCCACGAGCAAGCGCATGTTCCAAAGATTCAAGAACCAGAACGCCTGCACCGTCACTTAAAACAAAACCATCTCTATCTTTGTCCCAAGGACGGGAAGCTTTTTCTGGAGCATCATTACGGGTAGAAAGTGCCTTAGCTGCAGCAAAACCAGCAATTCCCATATCGTTCCCAGCACTTTCTGCACCGCCTGCGAGCATGACGTCAGCATCGCCCATTTGGATCATACGATAAGCTTGCGCAATAGAATGAGTCGCACTGGCGCAGGCTGTAACAGTGGAAAGATTTGCACCTTTGATACCATAGCGGATAGAAATATTGCCCGCAATCATATTAATGATATTTTTAGGGACGTAAAAAGGCGAGACGCGACGAGCACCACCTTCCATAAATTCACGATAGCCTTCAAGCATACCAGGCAAACCACCAATACCAGAACCGATAATGATGCCGCTACGTTCCGCAAGTTTTTCATTTGCAAAAAAATCTAACTGACTATCGCTAATGGCATCGGCAGCGGCGGCAAAGCCGTAATGAATGAATTCATCCATCTTACGTGCTTCTTTTGCACTAAAATAACGATTTATATCAAATCCTTGCACTGAACCTCGGAAACGAACCGGTAGCTCGGAAGGATCATAATCGGTTATAGGTGTGATACCGCTTTTACCAGCTAAAATATTTTCCCAAGCGCTAGTAATACTACTACCAACGGAGCTAATAATGCCCATACCGGTTACAACTACACGGTGAATGCTCTTATCGCGGGTTATTTGCGTCATGTATTCCTACCTTTCGGATCTTAATAGCGTATAAAAATATTTGATATTGTAAACCGACATACCGATTCCCTTTAACAGTACCGAGAACAGAGATGAGGAAGAAATTTATCATATTAACTTGAGAAATATTATGTGGAATATGACAGATTTCCTTGATGGCACATTATCGCACGAATAATACATTGCTTGCTCTTATGGCTGAATTTTTGCCCATATGTGCTTCTGTTGTTAAGTATCTTGGATAATCTTTAGCGTTTTTATAGGCTATTAAATTTCGCCTTATTTATCAAGAGTGATAAGATTATTCTTAATCACATTATGAGTCTATCTTAGCTTTATTAACAATTCCGTTATCTATGTAAATTGGCTAATAGAATTTTATAAAAATCATTTACCTTTACATATTTTTCTTTTTATGATAG
>JAUMZX010000006.1:0-21620 GCA_030527905.1 Cardiobacteriaceae bacterium | reverse complement strand
AAATAGTCTGATAAAAATTTTGATTGAAGATTACGATGTGGATTTATCAAAGAAAAACCAGATTTGATACAGGCGAAATTAAAGAAAAATATTTTATGGCTACTGTACGCTATCAGATCGTTCAGTGCGAGCTTCTGTAAAGATGCGACAAGATAGAGGTTATTTTTTTCTATGCAATAATGCAAAGCGTCTTATAAATAATTAAGTCAAGCACTTATTAAGATTTCTTACCATTAAGTTTTAATACTAGAGAAGAATAATCAATCATCATGTGATAAATTTTGTTGATAAAAATCTTGTGATGGAAAGGAACCTTCAGAATAAGTGTAGAGGATATAGAATGGCTTTAATCTATAGATAAGTATATTTCCTTATCTATTAGCAAGAAGAAAGGCGACAATAGTAATAAAACTACTGTCGCCTTTTTTGAATTATTAGCTATTAGCTTTTACGTAGTCAATAGCGGTCTGTACAGTGGTGATTTTTTCTGCGTCTTCATCTGGGATTTCGCAGTCAAACTCTTTTTCTAATGACATGACGAGTTCAACGAGATCAAGAGAATCAGCGCCAAGATCGTCGATGAATGCAGCTTCAGGTTTGACTTGTGCTTCATCAACGCTTAATTGCTCTGCGATGACTTTGATGACGCGTTCTTCGATTGAATTACTCATGGTTTGTTTTTTCCTAAGTTGGGATTGAATGTTTATTGTAAAAGTTTTATCCAGCAAATGCTAGAAAGTCGCTTGAATATGGTCTTACACCATGTACATGCCGCCGTTAATATTAATAGTTTCGCCAGTGATATATCCGGCACACGCGAGAAAAACCACTACGTCAGCAATATCTTCTGGTTTTCCCAATGTTGCTAGCGGAATCTGTTCAGTGAGAGATTTTTTCTGTTCTTCTGGTAAACTCGCCGTCATGTCTGTTTGCACAAATCCAGGGGCAACACAATTGACCGTAATACCACGAGAACCTACTTCGCGGGCTAAAGATTTAGAGAAACCAATGATACCTGCTTTTGTAGCGGCGTAATTAGTTTGACCAGCATTGCCCATAATACCGACGACAGAAGTGAGATTAATAATGCGGCCATAGCGTGCTTTCATCATATCTCGTAGAACGGCTTTGCTTAAGCGATAGACACTACTTAGATTGGTATCTATAACCTGATCCCATTGTTCGGGCTTCATACGCATCAATAAGCTATCATCAGTAATGCCCGCATTATTAACCAAGATATTGATAGGAGAGAAAGTCTCGACAATTTCTTTAATAAGTGAATCAATCGCGTTATTGTCATTAACAGAGAGTATTTTGCCGCAGCCTTTAAATCCCTGTTCTGCAATGTAATGTGTAATGGATTCCGCTCCTTTTTCACTGGTCGCTGTCCCGATAACAATAGCACCCTCTTGCCCTAGTGCATTAACAATGGCACGACCAATGCCGCGGCTAGCGCCCGTTACCAATGCGACTTTATCTTGCAATTTCATGGTGTCTCCAGAGCTTGTTGAACGGCGGTAATACTATCAGGATGGTCAAAAGCAATAGTACGTAGTGTTTTATCAATACGTTTATTTAAGCCTGTAAGAACTTTTCCTGGTCCTACCTCTATAAAAAGATCAACGCCTTGAGAGGCAAGTGCGCGTACGCATTCAACCCAAAGCACTGGGCGATAGAGTTGAGCACCTAGAGCCGTTTCAATACCAATGACACTCTCATGCGTTTGTGCATCAACATTGTGAATAACATTAGCATGAGTAGTGTGCCAATTAATTTTGTTCAGATCGACACTGAAATGTGCAGCAGCAGGGCGCATAAGCTCACAATGTGAAGGAACACTGACGGAAAGGGAAATGGCCTTCTTTGCTCCTGCCTGTTTAGCTGCTTCAATAGCGGCTTCAACAGCAGACTTTTCTCCAGCGATAACCACTTGCCCAGGCGCATTAAAGTTTGCCGCACTCACTTTCCCTGGCACACGATTACAAACCTTAATAACATCTTCATCAGCAAGGCCAATAATAGCTGCCATTGAGCCTTTTCCAGGCGCAACCGCATCTTGCATGATTTTACCTCTTATATGAACAAGCTGAACCGCTTCTTTGAAGCTTATAGCTCCCGCAGCACATAAAGCGGTATATTCTCCAAGTGAGTGGCCAGCCAGATAGCTTGGAGTAATAGCGCAAGTTTCTTTTATAACGTCTGCACAAGCAATGCCTGCTGTCAGTAATATAGGTTGCGTAATAGCTGTTTGATCTAGTTGGTTATGTACGTCTTCTTGTGTGATTTTCCAAAGATCAAGATGAAGAATATCAGAGGCTTCCGTAAAACGTTGTGTTACAGATGGAAATTTTTCTGCTAAATCTTTAAGCATACCGACGCTTTGAGAACCCTGTCCTGGGAAAATAAATGCAATAGTCGCCATATTTCGCTCCTATATTAGTAGGTAATGATGCTGCCGCCCCAAACAAATCCACCACCAAAAGCTTCCAATAATAGTTTGTGTCCTCTTTTTATTGTGCCGTTCTTAATACCATAATCCAATGCTAAAGGAATAGAAGCAGCTGAGGTGTTCGCGTGTTTAGCAACAGTAAGAATCACTTTTTCCATCGGAAGGTTAAGGTGGTCAGCTGTCGCCTTTATGATACGGAGGTTTGCTTGATGTGGAATGAGAAAATCAATTTCTTCGGCTTGCATATTCTGCTGTTCTAATAATTCAGTAACCAAATGAGAGAGTTTACGAACAGCAATTTTAAAAACTTCTTGTCCTTCCATATGGATGAAGGGAAGACGATCAGAAATTGTTGTAGCAGAGGATCCGCTACCGCGAGGAACAAGCAATAATTCTTTATAGCGCCCATCACTATGCATGACAGAACCGTGAATACCTGGTTCTTTGGATGCTTCAAGAATAACGGCGCCCGCGCCATCTCCAAATAGAATTGCAGTACTTCTATCGCTCCAATCTAAAATGTTACTAAATAATTCGGCACCAATGACTAATGCGCGTTTGCTATTACCTGCACGAATAAAATTATCAGCGGTAGCTAAAGCAAAAATAAACCCTGAACAAGCTGCTTGCATATCAAATGCGGCAATAGCATTACAGTTTAGACGAGCTTGTAACTGGCTAGCATTACTAGGAAAGATATGTTCAGGAGTAGATGTAGCAACAATAATGAGGTCAATACCGCTAGGATCAATATTGGCACTTTTTAAGGCATCACGAGCAGCATAGAATGCAAGATCTGTGCTACTTTCATTAACCGCGGCGATATGACGCTGCTCAATACCTGTACGAGTACGAATCCACTCGTCTGAGGTATCCATACGGTCAGCGAATTCACTATTGGTCATAATACGCTGTGGTAGATAACTACCAGTGCTAAGGATTTTGCTATAAATCATGCGGGTTTTTCTTCGTCTGAAGTATGAACTTGCTGTTGATGCGGTAGTTGATTGCGGATGTGGCTAATAATACCATTAGTGATTTCTAGGCGGGCAACATTGATTGCGTTAGCAAAAGCAAGCGTATCAGCATTACCGTGACTTTTAATAACAATACCTTGTAATCCAAGTAATGTTGCGCCATTGTAAGTACGTGGATCTATACGTTTTTTTGTTCGACGTAGTACGGGAAGAGAGAAAAGGGCAGCAATTTTGCTGAAAATATTACGACGGTATTCCTGTTCTAGTGTGGTTTGGATATATTTTGCGATTCCTTCCACTGATTTTAAAGCAGCATTGCCAACGAAGCCATCACAAACAACAACATCTAGTTCTGATTTTAGGAAAATATCATTTCCTTCAACAAAACCTATATAGTTAATATCCGTCTTTTCTAGTAATTTACTGGTTTCCTTGACAACATCATTACCTTTAATAGCTTCTTCACCTATATTTAATAAGCCAACAGCAGGACTAGGTTTTTCATCTACGGCTTTGGCTAATTCGGAACCCATAACAGCAAATTGTACTAATTGTTCTGGTTTAGCATCAACATTAGCACCAAGATCCAGCCAGTAAATATGACCACTGCGTGAAGGCACTACAGCACAGATAGCTGGGCGTGAAATGCCGGGTAACATCTTCAGGATATAACGACTACTCGCCATTAGTGCACCTGTATTACCTGCACTCACACAAGCTTGTGCTTTACCATCACGTACTAACTCAATAGCTTTCCACATGGACGAGTCAGTTTTATGTCGTAAAACATTCGCTGGTGCTTCGTCCATAGCGACAATTTGCGTAGCGTGCTGAATTTTGATCCGTGTCTGGTCAATTTCAATAAAAGCCTTGTGACTACAAATAGCGTTTTCGTCTCCGACTATCAGCATAAAAACATCAGCATATTGCTTTTGTATATGCGAGACAGCCGTAAGCGTTACGTCTAATCCGATGTCACCGCCCATTGCATCAATGGCAATAACCGGTGGCGTTTTGCTACTCATGACCTAAGTATAATGAGTTAATCTTCGACTTCAATTTGTTGTGCGGCTTGCGGGCGAATAATCGCTTGGCGGCCACGATAAAACCCTTCTTTTGTCACATGATGACGTAGATGACGTTCACCACTTTGTGAATCTGTTGAGATGGTTTTTCCTGAAATGGCATCATGCGCGCGGCGCATGCCACGTTTTGATGGAGTTTTACGATTTTGTTGAACGGCCATGAGGGTTCTCCTTAGCTGTTATTATGTTTTTCAATGCCGCAAATGGACTTGTTTTTTCTGTCTGTAGATCAGATTCTTGTAAGTCGATCTGCGGAGGGTTGCAATCTTCATGCTTGGCAATCATCGGCATCGCCAGCAAAACTTCTTCTTCAATAAACCACGCCAAGTCTAGTTGTTCTTCAGCGCAGATTAGCGTTTCATTACTGTCTGTAACATTATCTTCGAAGGATTGGTCACGTATCAGAACGTAGTTAAAGGAATGCATAATATTCAGCATCATTTCTTCTAAACAACGTTGACAGGTGGTATGTAGATTAACGTGGATATGACCGCTAAGTCGGTGTTGTCCATGCTTATCAATACTTCCCTCTAAAGTATAATGTATGACCTCATCACGCATTTTCATCCACTCTCTGAGTGTGTTGGTTTCGTCTAAATACAGCAAACCATTTTCATGGCAATGATTCTGGGCGTATAACCAAGGATCAATCAGTTTTGGGGAGGAATTTGCGGGAGGGCGCATCATACTCTCAACGTTTTTAAGTGTCAAAGTTAAAAATCCTATGCGATACGGTGAAGATTTGCGAAGTGGAGATAGATGATATCTGAAATTTCTCGGATAACGTTGCTACGGCTTGTAATCCAACTTGCATAGTTTGCTGCCGGATTACTTTTTTCGATAATAGCTGCGATTGTATAGGGGTAGCTTTGTCCACCAGACTTACACTCTATAATACCGAAATTTCCACAAAGCATGGCAGTTGAGCCTGTTTTATCATATACGGTGGCACTCTGTGGTACGTATTGCGTTTTAGAGCGAATCCGATCTGGATTAGGAATAGACATAAGTTGTTTTAGAAGTTGTGCGCCAGGTAATTGATTAGCCCATATGGCACGCATAAATCTGTCGTAATCAGCGGCTGAAGCCCGATTTTTATATGTGCGTCCTTGAGCAGGAATGTTCTCAACAATCTGGATATCACGAAAAATTTGTGGAGCTTGTTTTTTTAACATCCATTGTACGCCTTGTGGGCCACCAAGTCGTTTAAATATATGATTTGTAAACTCATTGTTACTGGCAACAACCATGCCGCGCATTTCGTCTTGGACACGCTGACTTATTGGATATAAATTTGCGTCTTTTAGATAGTGAGTCAGTAAATAAGCTTGAATAACAAAAGGTTTTACTAAGCTTGCGCATTGTAACGGTGTGTTTATATTGATTTGTGCTAATGGACGATTAGCAACGAGATCGTGAACAAGCCAAGCACTACGCTCATCACCCGCGAGCCGACCTTCACCTCGCATTTGTTGTATGCGTTGATTAATAGCTTGTTCTAGTGAGGTTTGTGCGTGAGCGGTAAGAGAGGGAAGTGCTGTGCTTAATGCGAGCATTCCACTTCGACATAGGAATTGGCGTTTATTCATAAAATTATAGGGTTATAGATACTTAGGCTATTTCATTATTTTATCATTACATGAGCATCGTGTACGAAAAATCGGACGCTAGAAAGCGTCCGATTTTGGTAATTACCTATATTTTCAGTATAGATGTATAGATGGGTGATGATGTGTTTACATCATACCCATGCCTCCCATTCCACCCATACCATCCATTCCTGGAGCAGGTTCTTCTTTCTTTGGAATCTCTGCAACCATTGCTTCGGTAGTGATCATCAGTCCGGCGATAGAAGCAGCATTTTGTAAAGCAAAGCGTGTAACTTTGGTTGGATCAATAATACCAGCAGCCAACATATCTACATATTCGGCATTAGCTGCATTATAGCCTTCATTACCTTTTCCTGCTTTGACGCGATCTACAACAACGGCCGCTTCACCGCCAGCATTGGCAACGATGGTGCGTAATGGAGATTCCATTGCACGGCGAGCGATATCAATACCGACCTGTTGGTCGTAATTTTCACCTTTGAGAGATTCGATAGCATTAATAGCGCGAATGAGGGCAACACCACCACCAGGTACGATACCTTCTTCTACAGCAGCGCGAGTTGCATGTAAAGCGTCTTCAACACGATCTTTTTTCTCTTTCATCTCAACTTCTGTTGCGGCGCCCACTTTGATTACAGCTACACCACCAGCGAGTTTTGCTACGCGTTCTTGAAGTTTTTCACGGTCATAATCTGAAGTGGATTCTTCGATTTGCGCGCGAATAGTAGCGACACGGGCTTCGATTTTAGCGGAATCTCCGTTGCCACCGATGATAGTCGTATTTTCTTTACCGACGACAACGCGTTTAGCCGTGCCGAGGTGGCTCATGTCAGCGCCTTCTAGTGTCATCCCTAATTCTTCGGCAATGACTTGACCGTTCGTGAGGATCGCAATGTCTTCTAACATAGCTTTACGGCGATCACCAAAACCAGGCGCTTTGACAGCGGCAACTTTTACAATACCGCGCATGCTATTGATTACCAAAGTGGCAAGTGCTTCGCCTTCGACGTCTTCAGCAATAATTAACAGTGGCTTGCCAGATTTTGCTACCCCTTCAAGGATTGGTAGTAAGTCGCGGATATTGGAGATTTTTTTGTCATGTAACAAGATGTAAGGCGCGTCAAGTTCAACGTTTTGATTTTGCGCATTATTGATGAAGTATGGCGACAGATAGCCGCGATCAAATTGCATACCTTCAACGACTTCAAGCGAGTCTTCTAAACCCTGACCCTCTTCAACGGTAATGACACCTTCTTTACCGACTTTTTCCATAGCTTCAGCGATTTTGTCGCCAACGGTGCTATCAGAATTTGCAGAAATGGTACCAACCTGTGCAATTTCTTTGTGTGTTTCACAAGGCTTAGACATGCTGTGTAGCGCTTTGACAGCTTCTCCAACAGCTTTATCAATACCACGTTTGACGTCCATCGGGTTCATGCCGGCAGCGACGGCCTTCAAGCCTTCTGTAACAATAGATTGTGCTAGTACAGTTGCAGTGGTCGTACCATCGCCAGCAACGTCATTGGTTTTAGAGGCGACTTCTTTCACCATTTGAGCGCCCATGTTTTGGAATTTATCTTCCAATTCAATTTCTTTAGCAACTGAGACGCCATCTTTTGTGATGGTAGGTGCGCCAAAAGATTTTTCTAGAATGACATTACGTCCTTTAGGACCAAGGGTTACTTTAACGGCATTAGCGAGGATATTAACGCCTTTGAGCATTTCTTTACGGGCAACATCGCCAAAGCGGACTTCTTTTGCAGACATAGATTAAACTCCTAAATATTTTGATAAATTATTGAATAACGGCAAAAATTTCTTCTTCACGCATGATGACGTAGTCTTCGCCATCAACTTTAACTTCCGAACCGGTGAATTTGCCGAAAAGGACTTTGTCTCCCACTTTTACACTAAGTGGCAGCACTTCGCCATGTTTTGTTTTACCAGGACCAACGGCAACGATAACGCCTTCAGAAGGTTTTTCTGCCGCACTACTGGCGAGTACGATACCTCCAGCTGTAGTCGTTTCTTTTTCTTGGCGTTTGATGATGACGCGATCATGTAAGGGTCGAAGGTTCATAGTAGGCTCCTTAAATAATAAACGAGATAAAATTCCACTAGTAGTCATTTTCCCCATATAGCATAAGTTTTGATGTAGCGTTGCGGGGAACGCGCTACGGGGAGTGTTTGTACACAGTGACCTAAATGGGTTCGTGACTGTCAGTTTCAAGTTATCGGATAAAAAAAAATATAATAATTTGATAAGTGAGTGTTTTTATTGCGCACATTATGGAATGAGTTTATTGTATTTCAGCATTGCGAAACCATTTGTCTGCAAGCTCTACCGCTTGACGGTTAAATTGTAAGGCGCTGTGTGATGTATGTATCTGTTTATAAGCGCTAGCTTCCGGAAGCAAGGTTTCTTCGACAGAAACTGTGCCGTCATTTACTTCATCAGATGCAAAAATTCACAATGGCGTACCAAAACCTAAAGGGAATGTTCCCGCGATACTGAGGAGTGGAATCTTGACATTCCATTTAGGCGCCGAGCCATCTAATCCTTCTGACCAAGAGTGTCCAATAATACGTTGCCCCCATGAACGGTCATGAAAATAACGGCCTACTTTGCTGCCTAAATGCGGCGTTCCTAAGGTTACCACGCGACTATCTATAAAACCTTGTGGCCAGATATCTTGTAGATGTCGTAGAAAAAGACCGCCTAAGCTGTGTCCAAGAAAAAATAAGGTTTCATCTTGCGCAAAAGATTGGATACATTCTAAATGCTGATGAACGCTAGTTCGTAAGGGTTGTCTTTGCGTGGGGTATGTGATGCGTAGGCATTGATAGCCTAGTTGCTGTAGGCGATGTGCAAGCGGAAAGAGCATAGTGGCTCGCATGAACAGGCCATGAACAAGGAAGACTTTTTGTGGTTTTTCCATCAATAGGTGTCTTTAAATAATGAAGTACCCGCTTTAAGCGGGTATTTTAGAACGATTATGCGGAAGCCATGTTCTCTCTCATACGGACTAGATAGTCACGTAGAATGGAGCGCTCATTTTCATCAAAATTTTTTAATGCCGCCTCTTTTGCTTCTACGGCAATTTCGTGCATGTGGTTCATCAGTGGCTGGCTTTTCTCTGTAAGAAAGATAAGATTGGTTCGCCGGTCTTGAGGATCTTGGCGGCGATCAAGTAAGCCTTCTTGTTCTAATTTATCAATCTGTCGCGTTAAGGTCATTGGCGCTAGATCCATATATTCCGCCAATTTGGTCTGGCTAACGCCTTCGTAACGCGAAAGGTAAGTGAGTAGTGTCCACTGAGTGCGGGTGATGCCATAGATTCGTACACGTCGATCATAATAGCGGTTCATCAGACGGGTAGTATCGTGCATCAAAAAGCCGAAACCGTGGCGCAAATCATCAAGACTGTGTTGTTCTTCTATCATGTCGGTTTGCTCTCTTTCGTTTTCGTTGTTGCTTTACTGCGACTGTTCTTCCTTGTCGTGGTCCCACTTTTTTTCGTGGTTCCACTAGTTGTTTTGCCTTTGCTCGTTGCACTTCGCTTGGCTTTGCGTGCTTTGGCTTTTTCCAAGAGTTCTAATGCATTATTCAGATCCAGCGTAGCAGGTTCTATCGTTTTTGGAATAGATGCGTTAATACTACCATTTGTTACATATGGACCAAAGCGACCATTTAATACTTGTAATATTTCCTCACCATTTTTTATCTCTTTTATATATTTTTGACTGTCTAATTCTTTTTTCTCTGCAATGAGTTCTAGGGCGCGTTCCAACGAGATGGTAAGCGGGTCTTCGTCTTTCGGTAAAGATACGTAGCGACGACCAAAACGGACATATGGTCCAAATCGGCCTACATTTGTTACGATATCTCCATCTTCTTCGGTGTTACCAAGTAGTCGTGGAAGTTTAAATAGCTCCAAAGCTTCTTCTAGTGTAATGTCGTCCATGTTGCGATCAGCTGGTATGCTGGCAAACTGGGGTTTTTCTTCGTCTTCTTTGCTACCAATTTGTACAAATGGTCCAAAACGACCAAAACGTACCGTTACAGGTTTGCCAGTTTTTGGATCGGTGCCCAGCTCACGAGCTTGCATGACTTCTTCGCGTGGGATCTCTTTCTTTTCGTCAATTTGATGTGAGAAAGTGCCCCAGAAATCGCCTAGTAGCGGTTTCCATTCCCGCTCTCCACGTGAGACAGCATCCAAGTCATCTTCAAGGCGGGCTGTAAAATCGTAATCAACATAGCGCTCGAAGTGTTTGGTCAGAAAATCATTGACGACTTTGCCAATAGTAGTCGGGATAAAACGTCGGTTTTCTTGTTCAACATATTCACGTTCTTGCAGTGTGCTGATAATGCTGGCGTAGGTTGAAGGGCGACCAATGCCATTAGCTTCTAGTTCTTTGATAAGTGCGGCTTCAGAGTAACGTGGTGGAGGCTGGGTAAAGTGCTGGTTGCCTATTATGTCGAGTAATTGCAGGCGATCGCCAATTTTCATAGCAGGAAGCAGACGATTATCATCATCTTCTGTGTCTTCGCGTTCTTCTTGATAGACGCTAATGAACCCCGGAAATTTGATTGTTGAACCGGTTGCGCGGAATTGGTGTTGTGCGCTTCCTGCGTGAAGTTCGGCACTAACATTTTCGAGGACGGCTGAAGCCATTTGTGAAGCGACCGCCCGTTTACGAATCAGTTCGTATAGTTTTAGCTCATCACCAGATAGGCCAATAGCGTTTCCATCACGTGCGCAATCGGTAGGTCGGATAGCTTCGTGCGCTTCTTGTGCATTTTTGGATTTTGTTTTGTAAATACGCGGTTTTTCGGGTAGATAGGTTGCACCGTATTGCTGATTTACCCAATGGCGTATTGCGCTTATAGCTTCTTGTGCGAGGTTGACTGAGTCAGTACGCATATAGGTAATATGACCTTCTTCATACAGACGCTGTGCGGTTCGCATGGTTTTTTGTGCCCCGAAGTAGAGTTTGTTTGCCGCAGCTTGTTGCATGGTAGAAGTAGTAAACGGTGGGGCGGGATGTCGTTTACTATCCTTTTTGGCAACATCTGCAACAGTCAATATTCCTTTTGCTGTTTTTTTTAATGTTTCAATCGCCTTATGCGTATCAGTGGCATTAGTAAAACTAAATTTTTTAACTTTTTCGTTATTGTAAATAACCAGCTTTCCTGGAAACTCTTGCTTGTTATGTTCTAATGCGGCGGAAATATCCCAATATTCTTCGCTTTTGAATGCTTCGATTTCCCGTTCACGTTCGACAATCATGCGAAGTGCTGGCGATTGTACGCGACCAGCAGATAGTCCAGGACGCACTTTGCGCCATAGAAGCGGAGATAGATTGAAACCAACGAGATAGTCAAGCGCGCGGCGGGCTTGTTGGGCGTTTACGAGGTCCATCTCCAATCCGCGCGGGTGTGAAACCGCGTTCTGGATAGCATTCTTGGTAATTTCATGGAAAGCAACGCGGTAGACCTTTTTATCATTCAATACGCCACGTTCATTTAGTATTTCGTGTAAGTGCCATGAAATGGCTTCTCCTTCACGGTCAGGGTCTGTTGCGAGATAGATGCTATCGGCTGCTTTGGCGGCTTTTGTGATTTCATTGACGTGTCGGGCGTTGCGCTCGATGATTTCGTAATGCATGCTGAAGTCATCTTGCGTATTCACAGCGCCGTTTTTAGGAATTAGATCGCGTACATGTCCATAGGATGCCATTACCTCGAAGTCCTTGCCAAGGTATTTATGTAATGTTTTTGCTTTTGCCGGAGATTCGACAATCAGTAGATGTTTACTCATATTTTTAAAGTTTATGGGTTCGTCCGGTTATACCGGAATATTTAAGATTTAGATAGTTAAGTATTTCGCTGGAATAATCCTCCGGGTAGAGTGGTAACACGACCTTCCAGCTCAAGCATTAACAGCATGGCGGAAATTTCCGCGCTCGTCAAATCTAGGCGTGTGATGAGATCATCAATATGGCAAGGATCATAACCCATGGCTTGTAAGAGTTGTTCCTCAGTTTCTGAACCTGTATTGTTTTCTTTTTTATCAGGTTTGTCGGGAGTTAGTGTTTGTCTCTGTGCTTGTTGCATTTCTATGTTAGCGCGTGCTAGAGGATAAAGTTCTTCTAATACATCTTGCGCCGTTTCGACAAGTTTTGCGCCTTCACGAATCAGACGATGACAGCCTTTGACAAGCGGATTGTGAATAGAGCCCGGGATAGCGAAAACTTCTCGTCCTTGTTCTACCGCAAGACGTGCTGTAATCAGTGAACCGCTGTGTGCTGATGCTTCTATGACTAAGACGCCAAGCGATAGGGCACTGATAATTCGGTTGCGTCGAGGGAAGTTGCTGGCTCGTACGCTGGTACCTATAGGGTATTCGGACACGATGGCGCCTTGCTCGACTATGCGGTGCGCCAAATTTAGGTGTTGCGCTGGATAGACGCGGTCTAATCCTGTACCAACAACGGCAATGGTTTTTCCTGAGCCTGCCAAAGCACCTTCATGCGCGGCGCCATCAATACCTAGGGCGAGGCCACTTGTTACCGTTAATCCTGCTTGAACAAAACTTTGTGCAAAATCATGACAGGTGCGTTGTGCAGGTGTTGTCGCATTTCTGCTTCCAACAAGAGCGATTTGTGCGGTTGAGAGTAATGCTGCATCGCCATGTATAAATAATAGCGGGGGTGGATCGCTGATTTCTTTCAAGAGCGGAGGGTAATCCGCGTCATGTAGACAAATAATATGTCGTCCGTTTCCTTGTGCAAGCCAATCCATGTCGAGATCAACATCGTGCTTATCAATGTATGATTTCCACAATGTAATTTTTTCGTGATATTTTTTGGGTAAATGTTTGCGAATTTCTGTGTCGGGCGCGTAAAAAAACGCTTCTGGAGTAGCAAAGACATCCAGAAGCGTATGATACGTTTTACTTCCGACACCTGGTGCACGCAAGAGCGCACACCAAGCGCGTATATCGACGCTCATTAAGGACGAACGAGAGAGTCGGTTTCGTAAATACTTTGAGTTGAATCCAGAACAAAACCAATACTGACGTCATCATAGACACGAATGATCATCAGATAACCAATCTCCCGACCTGGGATTTGTACCGGTTGTCCTTTGATTATACGTCCTGGACCTTCACGAACAATTTTCCAAATATCGCCGACTTCTGCGCCATTATCTTTACCAAAGCTGGTAATGACCGTGTCGAATTCTTTAATGGTTGGATAAATGTTTGAAGTGCGGATAATGTAGCCACGTGAACACTGTCCGGACGGGATTTTCGGGAAGTAATTAACCGGATCTTCATGTGCATTTAAAGGTAAGATAACGTCTTCTTCATGCACAGGCTCAACCGCTTCCTGAATGTGTAGTTTGGTTAAATCGCTGGCAACATCGTATCCGATAACGCCAGCTTCACCGATAAAGCGCATTTCATATCCAAGCGCAGGCGCTTTCTTGTTATGACCTTTACCGTATTTTCCAAGGTCAACAATCGGGTCTCCTACTGGACGGAAAATACCGTAAGACTGACCTTGTTGAGCATTATTCATGCCTTTAGCATAGATTTCTTGCTCTTCCGTCAGCGTCAGGTAATCGCCTGCATCGCCTAAGATAAATGGCAGATTCTGAATTTCATTAGGTCTGAGAATACGGGTTTTCAGGGCATGTGCGTGTACGACGTCAGCTGCAATGGATACAGGACGCGAACCAAAGTTATCTACACGCATATGTGGTGAATAACGCACAATGGGTAAGCCATCCTTAGTAGTACGACCAGTATTTGTGCCGTGATATTCGTTATCTGACTCAGTAATCGTGATACGTTTTGAACCATTGATAGAGACAACGCTTAACACATCGCCCGGATAAATGAGGTGAGGGTTACGAATTTGAGGGTTGTCATACCAAATATTAGTCCAATACCAAGGTAAGACGAGGAAACGTTTAGAAATTCCCCAAAGCGTATCTCCTTTCTTAACAACATAGCGCATGGGATATTGTTGCTGGAATGCTTCGTCGGTATTGGCAAGTGGTTTAATGTAGCTGCCATCGTTTAAACAAAGTTCCGTTGGGCGTTCCTGTTGATTTAAGAATGGATCGCGTGGTGATGTACACCCTGCAAACACAACCGCCAGGGCAAGGCCCAATCCTTTTAATTGGCTTTTAAACACAATATTACTCCTAATCTGATCTCATCAGTTTCCATTTCACCCCATAAGGGCTGTTCGCGTATAATAGCCGTTTTGTAATCTTTTTCATACCAAAAATTCATTTTTTGGTAAATTTTTTTTCACGGATACCTTCATGCCGCTGCTCGATATTCTTATTCACCCTGACCGCCGTCTTCGTCAAATAGCCGAACCTATTAGTGTTTTTGATAATACACTCAAAACGATAACGGAAAATATGTTTGCTACGATGTATGAAGCGAACGGTATTGGACTGGCTGCAACTCAAGTTAACATTCACCGTCGGATTGTGGTTATGGATGTGCCTGAAACTCGAGAAGATGAGAATGCGCCTCCGCCAGAAACCCCTGTTGTGCGAACCAAACTAATTATGATTAATCCAGAAATTATCGGGTTTTCTGATGAAAAAGTTTTCTGGCAGGAAGGGTGTTTATCATTACCCGGACAATTCGCCGATGTCGAACGGCCGGCAAAAATTCGTTATGCCTATCAAGACATAGGAGGAAGTCGTTGCGAAGACGAAGCGGAAGGGCTACTTGGTGTATGTATTCAACATGAGATAGACCACCTTAATGGCGTTCTTTTTATTGATCACCTTTCTCAATTGAAGCGGACGCGTCTTGAAAAGAAACTGGCAAAATCACTGTTACAGAAGGAACGTGAAGCATGAGCGCTCGTCTTTGGTTTGCTGGGACACCCGCTTTTGCGGCGCATAGTTTACAGGCGCTTATCGAAGCGGGTTCTTATCATATTGACGGCGTTCTGACACAACCTGATCGGCCAGCAGGGCGGGGACGGAAACTGACGGCCAGTGCCGTCAAAGAAATGGCACTACAGTACGCTATCCCCGTTGCTCAACTAGAGAAACTGCAACAGGATATGCCGCCGTTTGTTGAGTTGTCGCGTCCTGATCTCGTGATTGTTGCTGCTTATGGTTTATTGTTACCGTCTTGGTTTTTGGCCTATCCCCGTCATGGCTGCATCAATATTCATGCCTCGTTATTACCCCGTTGGCGAGGAGCAGCGCCGATTCAGCGTGCCATAGAAGCCGGTGATAAAGAAACGGGCATTTGTATTATGCAAATGGATCAAGGATTGGATACGGGGGCGGTCTGGCAGGAAGCGCGTTTACCCATATTGGCAGACGACACTGCTGCCAGTTTGCATGATCGCTTAATGTTACTGGGTAGTGAAACCTTACTTGCGACATTACCGGATATTCTCACACAGAAGCGACAGCCAATAGCTCAGGCGACAGAAGGTGTTAGTTATGCCCATAAGCTCAGTAAAGCAGAGGCGCGCATTGATTGGCAAAATCCGATTAGCCTGATTGCACGGCAGATCCGCGCGTATAACCCCGTGCCGGTTGCGCATTGTGAATTAGATGGCGCATTGCTGCGTATTTTTAATGCGGAGATATTAACCGAAAGCACGAATGCTGCGGCAGGCATGATTATCAGACATGATGAAAACGGCTTGAGCATTGCCTGTATAGATGGCGTTCTTCGGGTTACGCGTTTACAGTTTCCGGGCAAGACTGCCACCGATGCTGCCAGCTTACGCCATAGCCGCAATTTGACCGGAAAGCGTTTACTATGAAAGCTCGTCAAGCTGCATTTCATACACTAGATGGCGTGATTAACCATCGGCGAACCCTCAATACGCTGCTTACGCAATATAAGAATCATGTTGTGCCACCAGATCAAGCGCTGTACCAAGCGCTGGTTTACGGTACCTTACGGCAATATCGAGCATTATTGGCATTATCTGCCGCGATGATGCGCAAACCACCCGCTACGGCTGGTCATCCGTTGTCCATTATTATTAACTTGGGTCTTTATCAGCTATTAGCGATGAATTTAGGGGATCATGGCGTGATTAACGAAACGGTCAATCTTGCCGCCCATAACAAACAAATTCGCGCCAAAGGACTGATTAATGCCATTTTGCGTCGGGTGCAACGTGAACGTAGTGCTTGGCAGATGCGCTTAAAGCAAGCAGATGAGCTGAATCTGCCGGAATGGTTGCGTGGGCGCTATCCTGAGCAACAAGCTGGTATTGCTGCCGTTAATAGTTCGCCTCCTCCGCTAACCTTGCGACTTGCGCATACACATGATCGGACGGCATGGTTGAATGCACACGGAAATGCACGTGCCAATCCGCTACACGCACAGGCAATAACCTTACATTCAGGCAGTAATGTGCAGCATATTCCCGGGTTTCTGGGGGGGGATATCAGCGTACAAGATGCCGCTGCACAACAGGCGGCGACACTACTGCATCCACAAAATGGTGAACGCCTATTGGATGCTTGTGCGGCGCCAGGAGGCAAGACTGGACATATTCTCGAATTAGCGCCAGAGTGCCATCTGCTAGCCTTAGATCAAGATGAAGAACGTCTTGTACGAGTTCAGGAAAACTTAGCGCGTTTACACTTACATGCTGAGCTGTGTGTGGCAGATGCTGCAAATCCTGCGGCGTGGTGGGATGGTAAACCGTTTGACGCTATTTTGCTTGATGCGCCTTGTAGTGGTAGTGGTGTGCTGCGTCGTCATCCTGATATCGGTTGGTTGCGTAGCGACGAAGACCTGCAAAACTTAGCCGCACAACAACAGCACCTGTTGGATAAACTTTGGCCGACACTGAAGCAAGAAGGACGTCTGCTTTACACCACATGTTCCATTTTAGAAGAAGAAAATCAGCACAATATCGCAGCATTCCTCGCGGCACACCCTGATGCGTATCTACAACCGTTGACATTACCTGCCTGCATTGATACCGGTTATGGTAGCCTGCATTTGCCTGATGATGATGGCGATGGCTTTTACTACGCCATGCTGCATAAAAAGTAACCTGATATGGATAATAGTTCTTCGCGCCATTTTAACGCTCGCCGCATGGGCATCTTGCTAATCTGTAGCATCTTTGCCTTGCTTACTCTGATTAGTATTCACCGGTTTGGACAAGCTGCGATGAGTGGGCACGCGCTAAAGAAAAGTGACTTAAACCTGATTAATATCACGATAGCGGGTTTAGGACTGCTTAGTATTATCACGTTTTGGCAAATCCTACGTAGTGCGCGCATCCATCAGCGCAAACGCAAAAGCAGCCTTGGTTTCTTTTACGGCTGGCGCATTTTTACCACGGCGATTATTCCGGCTGCCATCATTGCGGCTTTCAGTTGGCAATACCTTACCTATGATCTAGGTAAAGTATTTAACACACGAATCAACAACGTATTGGATAGTGCTTTACAACTAACGCGTACCGCCATATCTATCCGAACCGGACAGGCGCTGGAACAGACGCGTATTCTCCGGCAAGCGATGAGCGACATGAATCAGGCGACGTTGATTACGAATATTGAACCATTGCGACGACAAACGGGGGCGCTTGAGCTGGCGGTATTTGACCTGCAAGGCACAATGGTGGCTTTCAGTAGTATTGATCCCAGCAAACTCATCATTGATGCGCCGAGCACAGCGGCGATGCTGAATGCCTCCGATGAACAGGAACATTTTGAATATGGTGAAAATAACGGTGAATACACCATTCGAGTCCTGACCATTATTCATAAACCGGAAAACATCTTTTATCTACAAGCGGTTTACAGCATGCCAGAAGCCTTTAACAATCAGGCTAAAGACGTGCGTGAACAATATCGACAACATCAAAGTTATAACGCCTTACAGCCGCGCATTCGCGCCAACATCATCCTTGTATTCGCGACCACATTACTGTTAACGACGCTTATCATTATCTGGCTTTCGGCGCACTTCAGCGAGCGCCTCAGTCATCCGCTACGCACCCTGAGTCGCGCGGCGGGAAAAATTGCCGGTGGTGATTATCACGCCCGTATCACCGACCTACCGCGTAATGAGTTAGGTATTCTGGGCAACCAATTCAACCAAATGAGCCAATCTTTGGAAGATGCGCATCGAACCAATAACCGCGTGCAGCGCCTATTAACAGAGCAAAAAGTACGACTAGAAACCGTGATGGACAACATTACAGGCGGTGTATTGACGCTTGATGGTGCCGGACGTTTGCAAAGCTGGAATCAAAATGCGGGCAAAATACTGGATACCGCGCTCAGTCAACAACAAAAAACCAGTCTACCGGAAGCAGGGAAGAATAGCGAAAACAGCTATCAAGAGCTTATGTTAGCGCTGCTGCCTTACATCACGACCAATCAGGAAAATTGGCAACAAGAAGTGACTTTGAACAAACATGGCGCGCGGAAAATACTCATGTGTCATGGCAGTCGCTTGCCCGATAGCGGCAAGCGCGGACGTAATGGGCACGTTATCGTTATTGATGACATCACCGAATTCTTACATGCGCAGCGCAGTGCTGCATGGGAAGAAGTGGCGAAACGTCTGGCGCACGAAATCAAAAACCCGCTGACGCCGATTCGCCTGCAAAGTGAACGGTTACAAAAACGTCTAGGCGATAAAATTGCGGATCCGCAGGATCAACAGGTTCTGAATAAAGCAACCGAAACCATTATCGATCAAGTGGAAGCCATGCAGCAAATTGTCGCTGATTTCAGCCAGATTGCGAAACCGCTAGAAACACGTCGACAAAATCTACAACTAAATACGCTGCTTAAACAGATTGCCGAGCTTTATCGCGACCAACAGCTCGAACTTGATTTGCAAGAAACCTTGAGCGAGATCAGCGGCGATCCCGTACAGTTGCGGCAAGTCCTGATTAACCTGATGAAAAATGCTATCGAAGCGATCCAACAGACCGCGGAAGGCAAAATACGTTGGCGGACAAGACAACATGATGGACATATAATCCTTGACGTTGAAGATAATGGACAAGGTTTTGCTGACCTAGATAAAGACCCGTTTGAACCTTACGTAACCAACAAACCAAAAGGCACCGGACTTGGTCTTGCGATTGTGAAAAAAATTATTCATGAACACGATGGCACGATTAGTGCCGGACACAGCCGCGACCTAGGCGGTGCTAAAATAACCCTTACTTTTCCTGTAACTGCACAGCCGAGCCAGCCATGACCGAAAATACTCACCCAGAAATCCTGATTATTGATGACGAAAGCGGCATCCTTGATACCTTGTCAGACATCCTTGGAGATGAAGGCTATATCACCTACACCGCCGCCAATGCTGAAGAAGCGCGACAAAAGAACCTACAATACAAACCTCAATTAATTTTGCTTGATATTTGGATGCCAGATACAGACGGCATCAGCCTATTACGCGAATGGCAGAAAAGCGGCGCTTTACAATGCCCTGTGGTCATCATGAGCGGACATGGCACCATAGAAACCGCGGTAGAAGCCACTAAATTGGGTGCTTATGATTTTCTGGAAAAACCGCTCTCTAGCGCCAAACTGCTGCTCACCATTCAGCGTGCTTTGCAAACCCATAACTTACAAACGCAGAATGCGGCGCTCAAAGCCAAAATTAATCCGCCAACGGAAATTATTGGTAAGAGCAGTCAGAATCAGGAATTGCGGCGGCAAGCCGAGCATTTTGCAGGGCAAAATATTCCGTTATTGATATATGGAAACGCCGGTACGGGCAAACAGCATCTGGCACGTTATATCCATCAGCATAGTAGTCGTCAGGAAGAAGCCTTTATAAATGCCAATCTGGCGGCGATTGATAGTAACGATATTCCCGCTCTGCTTTGGGGAGACAACAAACGTCCGGGGTTGATTGCTCAGGCGGAAAATGGCACCCTCTATCTGGATGAAATTGGTCATTTGCGTGAAGACATCCAAACAAGCCTACAACACTTGCTGGAGCACCATGAATACTACTCTGGCGATAACCGTGGCGCGCATGCAAGTCATGCCCGCATTATTGCTGCCACCCGTTTGCCGCTGAATATCCTCAAAGAACGTCTGATTCCGGGATTATATGATCACATCACCATTGCCAGTATTGGCATCGTGCCACTCGAACAGCATAGCGAAGATGTGCCCGAACTCTTGGATTATTACAGCCAACAATACGCCGATAATGAGCAACTTCCTTACCGTCATTTTAGCGTTGCTGCTCAGAATCTCTTGCGGCAACACAGCTGGAGTGCGGGCAACATTCGCGAATTGCGTAACCTTGTGCAACGTCTCCTCGTCAATAGCGATGAACCAGAAATTGATGTGGATGAAGCTAAGGCAGCGCTGATTCCTAGCGAAAACTACAACCCTGATAACCTCTGGTCACAAATCATTCCTAAAGACATGACGTTACGCGATGCGCGAGAAGTCTTTGAGCGACAATATCTGCTGGAATATTTTCGTCATTGTGATGGGAACATTGCCAAACTGGCGAATAAAGTCGGCATGGATCGCACCAATCTCTATCGGAAATTGCGTAGCCTCGGTATTGATCCAACGCATAAACCCAAATAATCAACCTGCATTCTTGCGGAATGCCTCGCAAGAGGCGTGTTGGCGGCGGTATATATAAGCTCAAGCAATATCTTGAGCTCATACGGCTTCGCACATAAGCAGACGTAAAATATTCACTGATTGATAGATGGCGTAACCGTGCGGAAGTTACTACGGTAAATCATATTTCATGCCGCCCATCATCATAACGATAGTTTAAAACGACCGCATTTGGACGGTGTTGCTGATAGCCGTTCCAACTGTGGCGACCAAGACATT
Organism: Cardiobacteriaceae bacterium; assembly: GCA_030527905.1. GTDB lineage: Bacteria > Pseudomonadota > Gammaproteobacteria > Cardiobacteriales > Cardiobacteriaceae > Cardiobacterium. The sequence goes on along the minus strand of JAUMZX010000006.1, from coordinate 621 downwards.
TTTCCTATTGTTTTTATGGCAGATGGCATGCGGGCGCGGCTGTAGTAATCCAGTCAGATCAGAAGGTAATACGTCATTGCAGCGGCGTGCGCTCGAACATTCGGAAAGCGAGCGATATACCGCTAGATATACGAAACCTATGGCGCCCCAACCGTGGGATGCACTGTAACAGAGGGGGCAATAAGCATTTTAGGACGCTGTTTTTATTTGTATAAAAGGGCAGAAAAATAATGGACAGAAAAGTACGCCTCCTATTTTAGTTTAGCGTTGACTAGGACGGATTAAAGCTAGGGTTTTACAGGAATAGCTTATCTATCAGGTAATGGTTTCAAGTAGCACGGTACTTTGGAGTAGCATCCCCTGTCTCCCGCACTATCAGCTTTTTTATGGATATAAAAAATGAGACCTGTGCAAAACCCTCCAAATCATCCACGCATTCATTTTTCAACACAAATGAGCCTGTTTTCTGCTCATCTTCTTGCATCATCATCCCTGAAATACCCAATATCTGGGCGATTCCCCGCTTTGAGCAGGTTTACACAGATGGCTTTCAGATGACTTTGTGTCGCTACTTTCACCAACCCAAAGTAGCGCGCTCGTTTATGGCAAAACTTGCGATGC
>JAUMZX010000005.1 GCA_030527905.1 Cardiobacteriaceae bacterium | reverse complement strand
GATATGGCGGTTGATCATGGCTTGTGCGGTTTGCTGGAAGAAGCTGCTCATGGGGGATGTTGTTTGAGTTGTGGATGTCGGGGTAATGTAATCGGTTTGGGGACCTTTTGCAAAGGTCTCAAAATATTCATAACAAGATTGGTTCAAAATTAAAATATAAAAAATATAGAATGCTGCTTGACCTTGTCATTTTGCCGTATATAATGCGCGTTCAATTTATTGGAGGGGTACCCAAGCGGTCAACGGGAGCAGACTGTAAATCTGCCGGCTCAGCCTTCGTAGGTTCGAATCCTACCCCCTCCACCATTAACTTGCGGGTGTAGTTCAATGGTAGAACCTCAGCCTTCCAAGCTGATGGTGTGGGTTCGATTCCCATCACCCGCTCCACCAAATAACGCGGTCCATATAGCTCAGTCGGTAGAGCACTTCCTTGGTAAGGAAGAGGTCACCGGTTCAAATCCGGTTATGGGCTCCATCTGAGAGTTTTCTTTTTAATTTAAGCTGGGCGGATTGAGATGTCTAAAGAGAAATTTTCCCGTACGAAGCCGCATGTGAATGTTGGAACGATAGGGCACGTAGATCATGGTAAGACCACTTTGACGGCTGCATTAACGAAAGTAGGTGCAGAGCGTTTTGGGGGCACATTCAAGGCGTATGATCAAATTGATGGAGCGCCGGAAGAGCGCGCGCGCGGTATTACTATCTCAACAGCGCACGTTGAATACGAATCACCGAATCGTCACTACGCACACGTTGACTGTCCGGGGCATGCTGACTATGTAAAAAATATGATTACTGGAGCGGCGCAAATGGATGGTGCTATTCTAGTTTGTTCTGCTGCAGATGGTCCAATGCCACAAACGCGTGAGCATATACTGTTGTCAAGACAAGTAGGTGTTCCTTATATCGTTGTCTATTTAAATAAAGCGGACATGGTAGATGATGCAGAATTGCTAGAGCTCGTTGAAATGGAAGTGCGTGACCTCCTGAGTGAATACGATTTTCCAGGAGATGACACACCCATCATTATCGGTTCTGCTCTAAAAGCATTAGAAGGCGATCAATCTGATATTGGTGTTCCGTCAATTATTAAGTTGGTTGACGCGTTAGACAGCTACATTCCAGAGCCTCAGCGCGATATAGACAAACCATTCCTTATGCCAATAGAAGATGTATTCTCTATTTCAGGTCGTGGAACGGTAGTAACAGGACGTATTGAGCGTGGTGTGGTAAAAGTAGGCGAAGAAATTGAAATAGTAGGAATCAGACCTACGATCAAGACTACCTGTACCGGAGTAGAAATGTTCCGTAAGCTCTTGGATCAAGGTGAGGCTGGCGATAATGTTGGTGTACTATTACGTGGAACGAAGCGTGAAGAAGTTGAACGTGGGCAGGTATTAGCTAAGCCAGGGACAATCACGCCACATACTAAGTTTGAGGCAGAAGTATATATTCTATCAAAAGATGAAGGTGGGCGACATACGCCATTTTTCAAAGGATATCGTCCGCAGTTTTATTTTAGAACGACTGATGTGACCGGAGAATGTGTGCTTCCAGAAGGTGTGGAAATGGTCATGCCTGGAGATAATATCAAGATGAATGTGCATTTGATTTCACCGATAGCGATGGATGAAGGTTTACGCTTTGCGATACGTGAAGGTGGGCGCACGGTTGGTGCGGGTGTTGTCTCTAAAATTATTGAGTGATTCAATCAATATTTGAAAAAATAAAGGGTGGTGATATAATGCTGCCCTTTTTTGGAGAAGTTAGGCGAGTAGCTCAATTGGTAGAGTTGCGGTTTCCAAAACCGTCGGTTGGGGGTTCGAGTCCCTCCTCGCCTGCCATTTTTGTAGAGAGTATATAATGCAACAACACAGCGGGTTGGAACGGCAAAAGAAAACATCAGACTCCTTCTTTACGGCAATGGCCGTAATTTTATTTTTAGGGGGTTCCTATTTTGCAGGCTCTATGTTTCTTGCGGGGCAATCTGGGTATCTTCGGTTTGGGATCGCATTAGCAGCTCTGGTTCTGCCAGTTATTATGTTGTGGCCAACAAGCTACCGGTATTATCTGTTGTCTTTGTTGCATGGCGCTCGTATCGAAATGCGTAAGGTGCGTTGGCCATCCAAAGATGATGTTGTTAAAAGTACAATGGCTGTACTATCTTTGGTTGCGCTTTTTGCAGTTGTTCTAACTACGTTTGATTGGCTTTTGGTTAAGTTGATTGGAGCGTTACTTCAATGACAAAGCAATGGTATGTGTTGCAGACTTATTCCCAGTTTGAACATCAAGTGAAGCGGGCCTTATTAGAGCGTGTTGAACGTGAAGGATTGCAGGATAGTTTTGGAGATGTTTTAATTCCAGCGGAAGAAGTGGTTGAAATTAAAGACGGGAAAAAGCGCAATTCGCAACGAAAATTCTTTCCAAACTATGTTCTTGTGGAAATGGAAATGAATGATACAACATGGCACGTTGTGCGTAGTATTCCTAAGGTTTCTGGGTTCGTCGGTGGAACGGCGGAAAAGCCGGCGCCTATACCTTCAAGTGAAGTTGATGCGATAATGCGGCGCATCAAAGAGGGAACAGATAAGCCGCGTCCGAAGACTTTATTTGAAATTGGTGAAGAAGTTCGTATTATTGACGGTCCTTTTGCCGAGTTTATGGGAACTGTGGAAGAAGTTTTGTACGATAAAAGTAGATTAAAGGTTTCCGTTCTTATTTTTGGACGCCCTACCCCTGTTGAGCTTGAATTTCATCAGGTTGAAAAAGATATTTAGATTATTAATAAGCGGGGAGCTGTAAAGCGTTATTACCCATTAGGAGAGTAAAATATGGCTAAAAAAATTACTGGTTATATCAAGTTGCAAATTGCAGCAGGGAAAGCTAATCCTAGTCCGCCTGTGGGGCCTGCGTTGGGTCAGCGCGGTGTGAATATTATGGAATTTTGTAAGGCCTTCAATGCTGAAACGCAGAATTTAGAAGCGGGCATGCCTATTCCTGTCGTTATTACTGTTTATAGTGATCGCAGTTTTACCTTTGTAACTAAAACGCCACCAGCCTCTTATTTGTTGAAGAAAGCAGCTGGGGTTAAATCAGGTAGTGGGCGACCGAATACGGAAAAAGTGGGAAAAATTACACGTGCACAACTAGAGGAGATCGTTAAAGTCAAACAAGCTGATTTGACAGCTGCAGATTTACAGGCAGGTATTGATACTATTGCAGGTACGGCGCGTTCTATGGGTTTGAGGGTTGAGGATTGATTATGGCTAAAGTATCTAAACGCACTCAGGCTTTTCGTGCGCAGGTTGTTGCTGGTAAAGTTTATCCAGTGTTGGAAGCATTGTCTATTTTGAAATCAGTTCCTGCAGCTAAGTTTGTTGAATCTGTAGATGTTGCTATTAATTTGGGAATTGATCCACGTAAATCTGATCAGGTGGTGCGTGGGGCGGCTGTGCTGCCAAACGGAACAGGGAAATCTGTACGTGTTGCTGTATTTGCGCAAGGTGATGCTGCTGATGCGGCAAAAGCTGCTGGAGCTGATTTGGTAGGCATGGACGAATTGGCGGATGAAATTAAGAATGGGCGTAATGATTTTGATGTGGTCATTGCTGAACCTGCTGCAATGCGTGTAGTAGGGCAGCTTGGTCAGGTTCTGGGGCCTCGCGGTTTAATGCCTAATCCTAAGGTAGGAACGGTAACGCCTGATGTAAAAACTGCAGTCGAAAATGCTAAAGCCGGTCAAGTGCGTTTCCGTGCGGATAAAGGTGGAGTGGTGCACGCTATCATTGGGAAAGTGAATTTTAGTGAACAGCAGTTGGCCGAAAATCTTAATGCTTTAATTGCAGAAGTGAATAAGCTCAGACCTGCCGCAGCAAAAGGCGTATATTTTAAAAAGGCTTTTCTTTCTACAACAATGGGGCCTGGTATTGCGGTTGATATCGCAAGTTTCTCTGCGTCTCAGTAAAAATGATTTTGGGATAGCTGCATCGCAGCTATTATCAAAGACTGCAGGTGTTCGAATGAGCTTAATTTTCCTGCATAGATGGTAGGTCGAGTTCAGCTATCTGACAATGGCTATACCAAGGTCCATCAAATATTTGATGGTGTTTAAGGGCCCCGATCCGACTTAAGGAGTATGGAATGGGATTAAATTTAACCAGCAAAAAAGCGGTTGTTGCGGAAATCAGCGATGTGGCTGGCCGAGCATACGCATTAGTTGCTACACAATATCACGGGTTAACTGTGGCGCAGATGACGCAATTACATGCGCGCGCACGTGAAACCGGTGTTTATTTACGTGTGGTTAAAAATACCCTGGCGAGACGAGCATTTGCTGAAACTGATTTTGCTTGCACGCAAGAGCAGTTAGTTGGGCCGCTAATATTAGCGTTCTCAATGGAAGATCCTGGTGCCGCAGCACGTTTATGGCGAGATTTCTTCAAAGAAAACGATAAGCTTGACAAGAAAATGGTTAAGTTTTTGAGTGTTTCTGGTGAATTATTGCCAGGCAGTGATCTTGAACGTCTAGCTAAATTGCCAACAAAAGATGAAGCATTGGCATTGTTGTTGGCTTGTATGCGCGCGCCGCTTGATAAGTTTGCACGTACTCTTAATGAGATTCCAGGTAAGCTGGTGCGAACTATTGATGCTATTCGTCAAAGTAAAGCCGCTTAATAGAGTATTTTTGATTTTTTATTGATTTATTTTTGGAGTATTAACTATGGCTATCGCAAAAGAAGATATCCTGAATGCTATCGCTGAAATGTCTGTGATGGATGTTGTTGATTTAATTGCAGCAATGGAAGAAAAATTTGGTGTGACAGCAGCAGCTGCTGTTGCAGCTGCACCTGCTGCTGCTGCTGCACCTGCTGCCGCTGCTGAAGAGCAATCTGAATTTGATGTAGTATTAACTGATGCTGGTGCAAATAAAGTTGCTGTAATTAAAGTTGTGCGTGCTGTAACAGGTTTAGGTCTCAAAGAAGCCAAAGAAGCTGTTGATGGCGCTCCTTCAACGTTGAAAGAAGGCGTTGCTAAAGAAGAAGCTGAAAAAATTAAGGCTGAACTCGAAGGAGCTGGAGCTAAAGCTGAGCTTAAGTAAAAAGTAAATTTCTTTTTAAAGTACTGGTGTTTATGCACCGGTACTTTTTGTCGTCTATGAAAGGTAATGCGATTGCAAATATTGAGCTATTATAAATGTTTGTTATCGCATGATCTTTTTGAATTAAGTTTTTGCGCTTCGCGCATGTTATGACGCCTGAGGTTAATGCCGCTATGACTTATACGTTCACCGAAAAAAAACGAATCCGTAAAAATTTCAGCAAACATCCTACTGTTTTAGATACGCCTTATCTGCTTTCAATGCAGTTAGATTCGTATCGGGAGTTTTTGCAACGAGGTATAGCTTTTGATAAGCGGGCAGACGTAGGGTTGCATGAGGCTTTTTCATCTATTTTCCCCATTGTAAGTCATAATGGTTTAGTTGAACTTCAGTATGTAGGCTACGATTTAGGTAAGCCTGAATTTGATGTGCGCGAATGCCAGTTACGTGGAGTAACTTATTCTTCTCCTCTTCGCGTTCGTTTGCGTTTAGCCATTTATGACCGAAGTAATCAAGATAAGCGTAAATTAAAGCAGATTATTGAGTCTGAACCAGTCTTTATGGGTGAAATGCCACTAATGACAGATAATGGTACTTTTGTTATTAATGGGACGGAACGCGTTATCGTATCGCAATTACATCGTTCTCCAGGTGTTTTCTTCGATCATGATAAAGGTGTTGGACATAGTTCTGGGAAATTATTATTCTCCGCACGTATTATTCCTTATCGTGGTTCATGGTTGGATTTTGAGTTTGATGCAAAGGATTTATTGTATTGTCGTATTGACCGCCGTCGTAAATTACCTGTAACCGTTTTACTGCATGCTCTTGGTTACAGCGATGCGGATATTCTTAAAGAATTTTTCGAAACCCAGTCATTTAAGATTACTAAGAATAAAGGTCTCGAATTAAAGTTCCTTCCAGAGCAATTTAAAGGAGAGGCAGTTGCTTTTGATATTGTTGCAGATGGAGATGTCATTGTAGAGGCAGGAAAACGCATTACTTCACGTCATGTGCGACTGTTAGAACAGAAAAAGGTAACGAGTCAGGTTGTACCAATAGATTTTGTTGTTGGCAAAATATTAGCCAAGGATTTAGTTGATAAAGACAGTGGAGAACTAATCCTGAAGGCTAACACGGTTTTGCTTGAGGAGCACCTTATCAAGTTTGTTGAGCTTGGTGTGAAATCTTTTGAAGTGCTATACGTCAATGAGTTGGATCGTGGGGCGTATATTGCCGATACTTTACGCGTAGATGAAAGCACTGGGCAAGATGACGCGCGAGCTGAGATTTATCGTATGATGCGTCCTGGTGAACCGCCAACAAAAGATGCGGCTGATACTTTATTTGAAAATTTATTTTTTAATGAAGAGCGCTATGATTTATCCCGCGTTGGGCGTATGAAATTTAATCGTCGTTTGGGTATCACTGAAAATGCGGGTAGTGGCGTTTTGTCTAAAGAAGATGTACTGCGTGTTCTCAAAACGCTGATTGCAATTAAAGATGGCGAGGGGACGGTTGATGATATTGATCATCTTGGGAACCGACGAATTCGCTGTGTGGGAGAAATGGCCGCGAATGCTTTCCGCATCGGTTTAGTGCGTTTAGAACGCTCCATCAAAGAGCGACTCAGCCAAGTTGAATCTGAACAACTGACGCCTAAGGATCTGATTAACCAAAAACCAGTTTCGGCGGCTATAAAAGAATTTTTTGGTTCTTCGCAGTTATCGCAGTTTATGGATCAAAACAATCCGTTATCGGAAGTTACGCATAAGCGGCGTATCTCAGCTTTGGGGCCAGGTGGTTTGACGCGAGAACGTGCGGGGTTCGAAGTGCGTGACGTACATCCTACTCACTATGGACGTCTTTGCCCGATTGAGACACCGGAAGGACCTAATATCGGTTTAATTAATTCTTTGGCCGTTTATGCGAAAACAAATGATTTTGGATTTTTAGAAACGCCTTACCGTAAGGTTATGGATGGAAAGGTAACGATGGAAACAGAGTATCTTTCTGCTATTGAAGAGTCTAAGTATTTGATTGCTCAAGCAAATGCTGCATTAAACGAAGATGGTTCTTTCCGCGATGAGCTTATTTCTGCCCGTTATCAAAATGAGTTTATGCTCTCGCGGGCAGATCGTATTGATTATATGGATGTATCACCGAAACAGATTGTATCTGTAGCCGCTTCTCTTATTCCTTTTTTAGAACATGATGATGCGAACCGGGCCTTGATGGGATCAAATATGCAACGGCAGGCTGTTCCAACATTGCGTGCGGATAAGCCTTTGGTCGGAACTGGTATGGAGCGCGTTGTTGCGAGCGATTCTGGCGTATTAGTGCGCGCGGATCGTGGTGGTGTTATTGATCTAGTGGATTCTTCACGGATTGTTGTCAAAGTAAATGATAATGAGGTGCAATCTGGTGGTCTTGGTGTCGATATTTATAATCTGACAAAATATACGCGTTCTAATCAGAATACTTGTATTAACCAAAAACCATTAGTGAAGCCAGGTGATATTGTGGCACGTGGCGACGTGTTGGCAGATGGTCCTTCCACCGATATGGGAGAATTGGCATTAGGTCAGAATATGCTCATTGCGTTTATGCCTTGGAATGGCTATAACTTTGAAGATTCTATTTTGATTTCTGAGCGCGTGGTGCAAGAAGACCGCTTTACCACTATCCATATCGAGGAACTCACCTGTGTTGCCCGTGATACCAAGCTGGGTTCAGAAGAAATCAGTAGTGATATTCCTAATGTTAAAGAAAGTGCGCTGGCAAAATTAGATTTAACTGGTATTGTCCATATCGGAGCAGAAGTTAAGGCTGGGGATATTCTTGTAGGTAAAGTTACCCCGAAAGGAGAACGCTCTCAGTCGCCGGAAGAAAAATTACTGCGCGCTATTTTTGGAGAAAAAGCGTCTGATGTGAAAGATAGTTCATTACGCGTACCAACAGGAATGGATGGTACGGTAGTGGATGTGCGCGTTTATACGCGTGAAGGAATAGAAAAGGATTCGCGTGCCAAAGAAATAGAGGCGATGGAAATTGAAAGCATCGCTAAGGATATTAAAGACCAATTACGGGTTTTTGAAAATGACGTTCATGAGCGTGTTGCTCGTTTACTGCTTGGACAAGCAGTAAAAAAAGCGCCAAAACGCAAAGCAGGTGATCTCGTTGATCAGGCATTACTAGATGAACTAAAGCCAGAGCAATGGTTCGATTTGCGCTTACAAGATAATGATGCCAATGAACAGCTAGACGGTATGCACCAATTACTTTTGAATAAGCGGCGTGAGTTGCAAGATTATTATGAAGAGAAAAAAGCGAAGTTTTCTCAAGGGGATGATCTGGCTCCTGGTGTGCTGAAAATGGTCAAAGTGTATCTGGCGGTTAAGCGACGCTTACAGCCAGGAGATAAAATGGCGGGGCGTCATGGTAATAAAGGGGTTGTCTCACGAATTGTGCCAGTAGAAGATATGCCTTATATGGAAGATGGTACACCGGTTGATATTTGTCTTAATCCACTCGGTGTCCCATCACGAATGAATATTGGTCAGGTATTGGAAACGCACTTGGGATGGGCGGCCAGAGGCATTGGTTTGCGCATTGGTGAGATGTTGGATCGTGGTGATGATTCTAAGACGTTACGCGATTATTTAAATCAGGTGTATAACCATGATGGAGAGCGTGAGCAGCTAGATTCGTTGACCGATAGTGAATTCAACACGCTTTGTCAGAATTTACGAGCAGGGGTTCCGATGGCAACACCAGTTTTTGATGGCGCAAAAGAAACAGAAATGCAGCGGATGTTAGAATTGGCAGGTCTCCCTCAAAGTGGACAAACGCGTTTATATGATGGGCGTACTGGTGAACCATTTGATCGTGAAGTGACTGTTGGCTATATGTATATGCTCAAGCTCAATCACTTGGTTGATGATAAGATGCATGCGCGTTCAACAGGACCATATTCTTTAGTTACCCAGCAACCACTTGGTGGACGTGCTCAGTTTGGAGGGCAGCGTTTTGGAGAAATGGAAGTATGGGCGCTAGAAGCTTATGGCGCAGCGTATACCTTGCAGGAAATGTTGACAGTAAAATCGGATGACGTCGAAGGGCGTACTAAAATGTATAAAAATATTGTGGATGGTAATTTGCAAATTGACCCTGGGATGCCGGAATCGTTTAACGTATTAACGAAAGAGATTAAAGCGCTCGCCATCAACATCGATCTTGAGCAGGAATAATTAACGTAAGCAGGATTTATCATGAAAGAACTCATCAATATGTTCAAACCTCAGGATGGTGTGGATGATTTTGATCGTATCCGCATCGGCTTGGCTTCTCCCGATATGATCCGTTCCTGGTCTTTCGGTGAAGTGAAAAAACCTGAAACGATTAACTATCGCACTTTCAAACCAGAGCGTGATGGTCTTTTCTGTGCCAAAATTTTCGGACCCATCAAAGATTATGAATGTCTTTGTGGTAAATATAAGCGTTTAAAGCATCGTGGCGTTATTTGTGAAAAGTGCGGTGTTGAGGTTACCAAATCCAGTGTGCGTCGTGAGCGTATGGGGCATATTGAATTGGCAACGCCGGTCGCTCATATCTGGTTTTTAAAATCACTTCCTTCTCGTATTGGTCTGCTACTTGATCTTACGTTACGTGAAATTGAACGTGTTCTATATTTTGAATCGTTTATTGTCCTTGATCCGGGAATGACGCCGCTGGAAAAGAACCAGTTATTGAATGAAGAAGCTTATTTACAGGCTTTGGAAGAATACGGACATGAATTCAAAGCAATGATGGGGGCTGAGGCTATTCAGGAAATTCTGCGTACAACAGATTGGGCAGAAGTTCTGGAAGAGTTAAAAGAAGATTTAGCACAAACATCATCTGAAACTAAGAAAAAACGGTTGGTCAAGCGTATCAATCTGATTGATGCTTTTGTTCCTGATCCGGAAGATCCTAAAAAAGTGGTCAGCAAGCCTGAATGGTTAATTTTGAATGTATTACCAGTATTGCCGCCAGATCTGCGTCCACTAGTACCTCTGGATTCTGGTCGCTTCGCAACGTCTGATTTGAACGATCTTTATCGTCGTGTGATTAACCGTAATAACCGTTTGAAGCGTCTACTTGAATTGTTCGCTCCGGACATTATCGTTCGGAATGAGAAGCGTATGTTACAGGAAGCCGTCGATTCATTATTAGATAATGGCCGACGTGGGCGTACAGTGACAGGTTCCAATAAGCGTCCATTAAAATCCTTGGCTGACATGATTAAGGGTAAACAAGGACGTTTTCGTCAGAATCTCTTGGGAAAACGTGTCGATTATTCTGGCCGTTCAGTGATAGTTGTTGGGCCGACTTTACGATTACATCAATGTGGTTTGCCAAAGCGGATGGCTTTGGAATTATTTAAGCCTTTCATTTTCCAACAGCTTATTGAAAAAGAACAGGCGCAAACGATTAAAGCAGCCAAATTAATGGTTGAGCGTGATGAGCCAGAAGTTTGGGATGCGTTGGAATATGTTATTCGTGAGCATCCTGTGATGCTAAACCGTGCGCCAACATTGCACCGTCTAGGTATACAAGCTTTTGAACCTATTCTGATTGAAGGTAAAGCAATTCAATTACATCCATTAGTCTGTGCCGCTTTTAATGCTGATTTTGATGGCGACCAAATGGCAGTCCATGTGCCTTTATCATTAGAAGCGCAATTAGAAGCACGTGCTCTCATGATGAGCTCCAACAATATCTTATCGCCATCCAACGGTGAACCGATTATTGTACCGTCACAAGACGTAGTATTAGGTCTGTACTATATGACGCGCGAGCGTATCAATGCAAAGGGCGAAGGCATGCGTTTTGCTGATATTAAAGAAGTAGAGCGCGCATACCAAGCAGGAGAAGTGCACCTACAGGCAAAAATTGAAGTTCGACTGGATATTTTCGAAAATGGTGAAAAAAACTTTAAACGCGTCGCAACGACGGTAGGTAGAGCGTTATTGTCTCAAGTTCTCCCTGAAGGATTGTCTTTTGATTTGATTAACAAGACAATGAATAAGAAGGCAATTTCTACATTAATTAACCAGTGCTATCGTCAGATTGGACAAAAGGCAACGGTAGTCCTTGCTGACCAACTGATGTACACCGGTTATCGTTATGCAACCCATTCAGGGGCCTCTATTGGTATCGTTGATATGGTAGTGCCACAATCCAAAACGGAAATCTTACATGCGTCTGAACATGAAGTGAAAGAGATTGAGGAACAATATACCTCTGGTCTTCTCACTCAAGGCGAAAAATACAATAAAGTAATTGATATCTGGACACGCGCTAACGATAAGCTTGCTAAAGCGATGATGGATAATCTTAAGCAGGAAGATGTGATAGATCGTAAAGGTGAAACCGTTAAACAAGAGTCGTTTAACTCGGTCTATATGATGGCAGATTCTGGTGCGCGGGGTTCTGCGGCGCAAATTCGACAATTGGCAGGTATGCGTGGTTTGATGGCAAAGCCGGATGGTTCGATTATCGAAACCCCTATTACAGCAAACTTCCGAGAAGGACTAAACGTTTTACAGTACTTTATTTCGACACACGGAGCTCGTAAAGGCTTGGCTGATACGGCTCTGAAAACCGCTAACTCAGGATATCTGACGCGACGTTTAGTGGATGTATCACAAGATGTTGTTATCAATGAAGAAGATTGTGGAACGACAAGAGGTTTCGAACTTCAGGCAGTTGTTCAAGGCGGAGAAGTCGTTGAGCGGTTGAGTGATCGAGTGCTAGGAAGGGTGTTAGCTGAACCTGTGATTGATCAGTCTGACACGGTTGTTCTGGATGCTGGAACCTTACTTGAAGAAAAAGAAATAGATATTCTAGAAAATGCAGGAGTTGATCGGGTAGTTGTTCGTTCTGTTATTACCTGCGAATCTCGACACGGTGTGTGCGCGCAGTGCTATGGACGTGATTTGGCACGTGGGCATAAAGTGAATGTTGGAGAGGCGGTTGGCGTTATTGCTGCACAATCTATAGGGGAGCCAGGAACGCAGTTAACGATGCGTACCTTCCATATCGGTGGAGCTGCATCAAGTGCCGTAGCAGTAGGGTCTATTGAAGCAAAAACTAATGGCACCGTACGTTTAAGCAATATTAAGACAGTAACGAATAAAGATGGTAAATTGGTCGCAGTATCACGATCTGGCGAGCTATCCATTATTGACCAAAATGGACATGAACGTGAACGTTATAAACTCCCTTACGGTGCGACTTTAGGCATTGCTAGTGGAGAAGAAATTAAGCAAGGGCAATTGCTTGCTACTTGGGATCCTCACACGCATCCTATTATTGCTGAAGTAAGTGGACGTATTGCATTCCAAGACTTTGAAGATGGAGTTACCGTACAAGAATCCTCTGATGCTGATACAGGGCTAACTGTTCGAACTATTATGGATAACGCCTTACGTTCTACCGCAGCTAAAGATAAGCGTCCTGTGATTGGATTATTAGATGAGCATGGTCAGCCAGTAAAACAAGCGGGTTCTGATATTCCTGTTAATTATTTCCTTCCTGCAGGCGCTATTGTTCATCTTGATGATGGTGCAAAAGTTGAAGTTGGTGATGTGCTCGCTAGAATGCCACAAGCTTCCGGTAAAACGGCCGATATTACAGGTGGTTTGCCTCGTGTTGCAGATTTATTTGAAGCACGTAAGCCTAAAGAACCTGCGATTCTCGCAGAAAAAACGGGTATTGTCTCTTTTGGAAAAGAAACAAAAGGCAAACAACGCTTAATTATTAGTGCAGAAGATGGAGAAGTTATAGAAATTCTCATTCCTAAATGGCGTCGATTGAATGTATTTGAGGGTGAACAAGTCAAACAAGGTGATGTGCTTGCTGATGGCGAATTGACGCCGCATGATATTTTACGCTTGCGAGGAGTAGCTGAACTGGCGGCACATATTGTTCGTGAAATACAAAACGTATATCGTCTACAAGGTGTAAAAATTAATGATAAGCATATTGAAGTAATCGTGCGACAAATGCTGCGTAAAGTAATTGTATTGGATGCAGGTGAGTCTCGACTCATTGTAGGAGAACAGGTCGACTTACAACGAGTATTGAGCGAAAATGATCGTTTGCAAGCGCAAGGTAAACTTCCAGTACGCTACGAACCTGTGCTTATGGGAATCACGAAAGCATCATTAGCAACCGAATCATTTGTTTCAGCGGCTTCTTTCCAAGAAACGACGAGAGTCTTGACAGAAGCGGCAGTGTTAGGAAACTATGATGAACTGCGTGGTTTGAAAGAAAATGTTATTGTCGGACGCCTGATTCCGGCAGGAACAGGTTTGGCATATCATCAACAGCGTCGAGCAAATCGTGAAGAAGAGCAGATGCTTTTTGATATGACCAAAGAAGATGATGACGTGGAAATGCGTCAAAAGGTGGAAAAAGTGGTGATGACTGAAGCAGAAATGCCAGTCGACGGTGGTGAAAACACCGAGTAAGTCATCAAATAAAAGACTCCTGCTAGTAATAAGGCGGGTTGACAATAATACAGTAAAGGCATACCATGCGCCCCCTTTAGGCGCATATACGCTAATTTATTGACTTTTGGGAAAGTTTGGAGAACTTTATTCATGGCAACAGTTAATCAGCTTGTACGGAGTCCGCGTACGAGCCAAAAAGAAAAAAATAATGTACCTGCTCTACAGGGGTGTCCTCAAAAGCGTGGTGTATGTACGCGTGTATATACCACCACACCAAAAAAACCAAACTCAGCTATGCGCAAAGTCGCACGTACGCGTTTAACAAATAAATATGAAGTTACAGCGTATATTGGTGGAGAAGGTCATAATTTACAGGAACACTCCTTGGTTCTGATTCGTGGGGGGCGGGTAAAAGATCTGCCAGGCGTGCGTTATCATATTGTACGAGGAGCCCTGGATACTGCTGGAGTTAAAGATCGTAAGCAAGGGCGCTCTAAGTATGGCGCTAAGCGTCCTAAGTCATAATTCGAAGGAGAAATATTATGTCAAGAAGAGTACGAGCTCCTATTCGCCAAATTCTCCCGGATCCGAAATTCGGTAATGTAGTTGTGGCAAAGTTTATTAACATTTTAATGGTTAGTGGTAAAAAGTCTGTTGCTGAAAAAGTAGTGTACGAAGCGCTTGAAAAAGTGGCAGAAAAAAAACAGTTGCAACCTGTTGAAGTATTAGAAGAAGCGTTGGAAAAGGTAAGGCCTGCTGTAGAAGTGAAATCTCGTCGGGTTGGCGGCGCTACTTATCAAGTCCCAGTTGAAGTTCGACCTGTTCGCCAAAATGCATTAGCAATGCGCTGGTTGATT
Organism: Cardiobacteriaceae bacterium; assembly: GCA_030527905.1. Classification (GTDB taxonomy): domain Bacteria; phylum Pseudomonadota; class Gammaproteobacteria; order Cardiobacteriales; family Cardiobacteriaceae; genus Cardiobacterium. Next base: position 15,041 of record JAUMZX010000005.1, on the reverse strand, counting down.
GATGCTGCGCGTAAACGTAATGAAAAATCTATGGCTCAAAGACTGGCAGCTGAGTTTTTGGAAGCGTTAGAGGAACGGGGGGCTGCGGTGAAAAAACGAGATGATACCCACCGTATGGCAGAAGCGAATAGAGCCTTTGCTCATTTTCGCTGGTAAGCGTGAATTTACCCGAAGGGAGTTGAACTATACATGGCGCGCAAGACCCAAATTAATAAATATCGTAATCTCGGCATCATGGCTCATATTGATGCAGGGAAAACTACAACAACTGAGCGTATTCTTTATTACACTGGAATGTCACATAAAATTGGTGAAGTACATGAAGGTGCCGCTACTATGGATTGGATGGAGCAAGAACAAGAACGGGGAATTACAATCACCTCTGCAGCAACAACTTGCTTCTGGAAAGGTATGGGAGGACAATTTGATGAGCACCGTATCAATATCATAGATACACCGGGGCACGTTGACTTTACTATCGAAGTAGAACGTTCTCTTCGTGTATTGGATGGTGCTTGTTTAATACTTTGTGCCGTAGGTGGTGTTCAGCCACAAACAGAAACTGTATGGCGGCAAGCGAATAAATATAAAGTTCCACGCATCGCCTATGTGAATAAAATGGATCGTACTGGTGCTGATTTTCTACGCGTCGTAAAACAAATGGAAGATCGCTTAAATACGCTAGCAATTCCATTGCAATTACCTGTTGGTGCAGAAGAGAATTTTAAGGGCGTTATCGATCTGATTAAGATGAAAGAAATCATCTGGAATGAAGATGATAAAGGTATGACGTTTGTTTATGCAGACATCCCTTCAGAATTGATGGGGGCTTGTGAAGCTCAGCGTGAGAAATTAGTAGAAGCGGCAGCTGAAGCTAATGAAATGTTGATGGAAAAGTATTTAGGTGGAGAAGAACTGAGTGAAGATGAAATTATCTCCGGTCTACGGTTGCGAACTATTAATAATGAGATAGTGCCAGTCGTTTGCGGTTCTTCTTTTAAAAATAAAGGGGTTCAGGCTATGTTGGATAAGGTGATCGAATTGTTGCCTAGTCCAGTAGATATTCCTGCTATTCAAGGAGTTAATCCTAATACGGAAGAAGGAGACAGTCGTTCAGCTGATGACGATGCTCCATTTTCGGCATTGGCATTTAAAATAGCAACCGATCCTTTTGTAGGTACATTGACTTTTGTGCGCTGTTATTCTGGTGTGCTAGAAGCAGGAACGACAGTGTTGAACTCTGTTAAAGATAAGCGTGAAAGAATTGGACGTATCGTTCAAATGCATGCCAATTCTAGAGAAGAAATAAAAGAAGTTTATGCAGGTGATATAGCTGCTTGTGTAGGGTTGAAGGATGTTATTACAGGGGAGACTCTGTGTGATGTTAATAAACCTATCATATTGGAACGTATGGAATTTCCTGAGCCTGTTATTGCGGTTGCAGTTGAACCTAAAACTAAATCGGATCAGGAGAAAATGGGGATGGCGTTAGCAAAGTTAGCGCAAGAAGATCCGTCTTTCCGTGTTCATACTGATGAAGAAACGGGACAAACGATTATTTCTGGAATGGGTGAATTACATCTGGAAATTATCGTTGATCGAATGAAACGTGAATTTAAAGTAGAAGCGAACGTGGGAGCTCCGCAGGTTGCTTATCGTGAGGCTTTACGTGATGCGGTTGAACAGGAAGGAAAATTTGTACGCCAGTCGGGGGGGCGTGGTCAATATGGTCATGTCTGGTTGCGTATTGAGCCACAAGAACCAGGCTTTGGCTATGAGTTCGTTAATGCAATTGTGGGTGGGGTTGTTCCTAAAGAATATATTCCAGCTGTAGACAAAGGTATACAGGAGCAAATGCAAAATGGCGTTTTGGCCGGTTATCCAGTTGTTGACGTAAAAGTAACTTTATTTGATGGATCTTTCCATGAAGTCGATTCTTCGGAAATGGCATTTAAGCTTGCTGGATCTGAAGGGTTTAAGTTAGGTGCTCGTAAGGCTAAGCCGGTTTTACTGGAACCGATGATGAAAGTAGAAGTTTCTACACCCGAAGAATATATGGGAGACGTTATTGGTGATCTCAACAGTCGTAGAGGATTAATTCAAGGGATGGATGATGAAACTGGCGGTAAAATTGTCAGAGCACAAGTTCCTTTGGCCAAAATGTTTGGATATGCGACCTCTTTGCGCTCGCTGACTCAAGGGCGCGCTAGTTATTCTATGGAATTTGACTGCTATAATGAAGCGCCAAGTAACGTTGTTGATGAAGTAATTAAAAATAAATCTTGATATTTTTGGAGTTAATTTATTATGTCTAAAGAGAAATTTTCCCGTACGAAGCCGCATGTGAATGTTGGAACGATAGGGCACGTAGATCATGGTAAGACCACTTTGACGGCTGCATTAACGAAAGTAGGTGCAGAGCGTTTTGGGGGCACATTCAAGGCGTATGATCAAATTGATGGAGCGCCGGAAGAGCGCGCGCGCGGTATTACTATCTCAACAGCGCACGTTGAATACGAATCACCGAATCGTCACTACGCACACGTTGACTGTCCGGGGCATGCTGACTATGTAAAAAATATGATTACTGGAGCGGCGCAAATGGATGGTGCTATTCTAGTTTGTTCTGCTGCAGATGGTCCAATGCCACAAACGCGTGAGCATATACTGTTGTCAAGACAAGTAGGTGTTCCTTATATCGTTGTCTATTTAAATAAAGCGGACATGGTAGATGATGCAGAATTGCTAGAGCTCGTTGAAATGGAAGTGCGTGACCTCCTGAGTGAATACGATTTTCCAGGAGATGACACACCCATCATTATCGGTTCTGCTCTAAAAGCATTAGAAGGCGATCAATCTGATATTGGTGTTCCGTCAATTATTAAGTTGGTTGACGCGTTAGACAGCTACATTCCAGAGCCTCAGCGCGATATAGACAAACCATTCCTTATGCCAATAGAAGATGTATTCTCTATTTCAGGTCGTGGAACGGTAGTAACAGGACGTATTGAGCGTGGTGTGGTAAAAGTAGGCGAAGAAATTGAAATAGTAGGAATCAGACCTACGATCAAGACTACCTGTACCGGAGTAGAAATGTTCCGTAAGCTCTTGGATCAAGGTGAGGCTGGCGATAATGTTGGTGTACTATTACGTGGAACGAAGCGTGAAGAAGTTGAACGTGGGCAGGTATTAGCTAAGCCAGGGACAATCACGCCACATACTAAGTTTGAGGCAGAAGTATATATTCTATCAAAAGATGAAGGTGGGCGACATACGCCATTTTTCAAAGGATATCGTCCGCAGTTTTATTTTAGAACGACTGATGTGACCGGAGAATGTGTGCTTCCAGAAGGTGTGGAAATGGTCATGCCTGGAGATAATATCAAGATGAATGTGCATTTGATTTCACCGATAGCGATGGATGAAGGTTTACGCTTTGCGATACGTGAAGGTGGGCGCACGGTTGGTGCGGGTGTTGTCTCTAAAATTATTGAGTGATTAGAATATGACTGCAACACAAAAAATTAGGATTCGCCTCAAGTCTTATGATCATCGATTAATTGATGCGTCAGCAAAGCAAATTGTTGAGACTGCTAAACGTGCTGGTGCCCAGGTGAAAGGTCCTATACCATTACCAGTTAAAAAAGAAATTTATACGATACTAATTTCTCCTCACGTTAATAAAGATGCGCGCGATCAGTATGAGATGCGTACACATAAACGTATTATGGATATTATCGATCCTACCGATAAAACGGTGGATGCATTGATGAAATTAGATTTAACGGCAGGCGTTGACGTTAAGATTGAATTACAGTAAGATAAATAGTCTTACTTTTTAATTTTTGGTAGGTGAAGAGGGTTGCCCACCCTCCTCTCACCTTTTTTAATTGTTGAGGAAATTTCTTATGACAATGGGTTTAGTGGGTCAGAAGTTAGGTATGACTCGCATTTTTAATGAAAGCGGTGATGCTTGTGCTGTTACTGTGATTGAGATTGATCTGAATATTATTTCTCAGATTAAGACGACCTCTACTGATGGTTATGATGCAGTTCAGGTTACGACTGGAAAGCGAAAGGCTAATCATGTAACTAGAGGGGTGGCTGGCCATTTTTCTAAAGCAAATATAATGACTGGAGCTGTTACGAAAGAATTTCGTGTTGCAGCAAATGAGATTAGTAACTATGGGGTCGGAAATGAAATCTCAGTATCAATTTTTTCAGAAGGCGAGCGTGTTGATGTAAGAGGAAGAAGTGTTGGTAAAGGCTTTGCTGGCACAATAAAGCGGCATCATTTTAGTGGGCAGCGCAAAACGCATGGTAATTCTTTATCGCACCGCGTTCCTGGTTCTATCGGACAAAACCAAACTCCAGGAAGGGTTTTTAAGGGTAAAAAAATGTCTGGTCATTTGGGGAATAAGATGCGGAGTACCCAAAACTTGGAAATAGTTCGTGTCGATGCTGAGCGTAAACTTTTGTTGCTCAAAGGTGCTGTTCCAGGTGCAAAAGGGGCGTTTATCACGATTCGTCCTTCAGTGAAGGCGTGAGGTGATTATTTATGGATATTCAGTTTAAAAATACTTCTGGGGTGGTTGGGGTTTCAGATAGCGTTTTTGGCGCTAAATATAATGAATCTTTGATTCATCAGGTTATAACCGCCTATTCTGCTAGTGGTCGATTAGGAACAAAAGGACAAAAAACACGTTCCGAGGTTTCTGGTGGGGGAGCAAAGCCGTGGAAACAAAAAGGATCTGGTAGAGCTAGAGCTGGTTCGATTCGTTCTCCTATTTGGCGTGGTGGTGGAGTTGCTTTTGCAGCAAAAGCTCGTGATTATACTAAGAAGATAAATCGTAAAATGTATCGCGCTGCTTTAAGTTCAATCTTCTCAGAGCTTTATCGTCAAGATCGTTTGTATTTATTAGATGCTTTTTCCTTTTCATCAAATAAAACTAAGAATTTTATTTCGTACGCTAACGAAGCCGGGTTTGGAAAAAGTTTTCTTCTGATTACAGAATCTTTAGATGAGCCTTTGTTTTTGGCTTCTCGTAATATTCCATCTGTTCTAGTGACTAATGTGGAAGAAGTAAACCCTTTGCTGTTATTAAAGTATGATAGGGTTATTTTAGATCGAGTCTCGCTTGAAAAAATTAATGAGTGGTTGTTATGAAGCAAGAGCGTATTTTAAGAATTATTCGCGGTGCTATTGTCACAGAAAAATCATCTTCTTTAATGGCAAAGAAACAATTGGCATTTAAAGTTGATTATCATTCAAATAAAAAAGATATTCGAGAAGCTGTAGAGCAGCTTTTGGGAATAAGTGTTGTGGCGGTCAATACTGTTAATATTAAGGGTAAGAGTAAGCGCTTTGGTCAACGTGTTGGACAGCGTAAAAATTTTAAAAAAGTTTACATAAGTCTAGAAAAAAACGTAGATATGGAAGCTTTATTGTCCGAAAAGGTTTAAGGAAAAGTTATGTCCATTATCAGAAAAAAACCAACATCTCCAGGGCGCCGTTTTGTGGTTGAAATAACTCGCCCTGAACTACATAAAGGTAAGCCCTTTTCGGCGCTTGTTGAGAAAAAAATAAGTACGGGCGGACGTAATAATCTGGGGAAAATTACTACTCGACATCGCGGTGGCGGGCATTCTCAGAAATATCGTGTTGTTGATTTTAAACGCCAAAAAGATGGAGTGGATGCAGTGGTTGAGCGTTTGGAATATGATCCTAACCGTTCTGCTTATATTGCATTGATCTGCTATAAAGACGGAGAGCGAAGTTATATAATAGCTGCTCGTGGTATGAAATCTGGAGATGTAGTCCGTAATGGCGATGATGCGTCAATTCGAACGGGTAACTGTCTACCTATCAGGAATATACCTATTGGTTCCACAGTCTATTGTGTTGAGATTAAGCCTGGATATGGTGCGCAGTTAGCTCGTAGTGCGGGTTCTTCCATACAAATAGTTGCTAGAGATGGTAAGTATGCCACTGTCCGTTTAAGATCGGGAGAGCGTCGACGAATTCTGAGTGACTGTCGTGCGGTTCTAGGAGAAGTGAGTAATCATGAGCATAGTTTGCGTTCTTTAGGGAAAGCAGGAGCGAAACGCTGGCGTGGCATTCGTCCTACTGTTCGAGGTGTTGTAATGAATCCTGTTGACCATCCTCATGGTGGTGGTGAGGGGCGTACTTCTGGAGGGCGTCATCCAGTTTCTCCATGGGGAACACCTACTAAGGGGTATAAGACTCGTAAGAATAAGCGTACTGATAAAATGATTGTTCAGCGACGTAATAATAAGAGAGGTTAAAATATGCCACGCTCATTAAAAAAAGGTTTTTTTATTGATACACATCTGATAAAAAAAATAGAAGCCGCCTTAAGTAATAATAATAAGAAACCCATAAAAACATGGTCTCGTCGCTCAATGATTATTCCAGATATGATTGGTTTGACGATTGCAATTCATAATGGGAAACAACATGTTCCTATTCTTATTAGTGAAGATATGATAGGGCATAAGCTAGGTGAATTTGCACCTACTCGCAATTATCGTGGTCATGCGGCGGATAAAAAAGGTCGTTAAGGAGTAAAAAGTATGCAGTCTATTGCAAAATCACGAGCGGCTAGAATTTCTGCGCAAAAAGCACGATTAGTTGCTGATCAGATTCGCGGGAAGCATATAAATGAGGCTATAGAAATTTTAACTTTTAGCCAAAAAAAAGCTGCTGCGATTATTCTGAAGTTGTTAAACTCGGCAATAGCAAATGCTGAGAATAATGAAGGTGCAGATATTGATGAATTGTTTGTAACTGAAATTCAGGTTGGCGAAGGTATGACTATGAAGCGTTTTGCTGCACGGGCAAAAGGTCGCGGTAATCGAGTATTAAAGCGAACCAGTAATATAGTTGTGCGTGTGAAAGAACGTTAAATGGGAGTTTGATATCTATGGGTCAAAAAGTACATCCTATTGGGTTTCGTTTAGGCGTTTCCAAGAATTGGAGTTCTAAATGGTATGCGGAAGGAAAGGATTATGCTAACTTTTTAGAAAAAGATTTTGAGGTGCGAGAATTTATTCGTAAGAAATTAGCACATGCTTCTGTAAGTCAAATACAGATTGAGCGCCCTCGTAATGGTGCTCAGATTACTATTTTTACGGCACGTCCAGGAGTAGTTATTGGACGTAAAGGTGAAGATATAGAGGTTCTGAAACACGAAGTTAGTCGTATTATGGGGGTTCCAACTTCTGTAAATATAGAAGAAATTCGTAGACCTGAATTGGATGCCTATTTAGTTGCGGATGGCATTGCAAAACAACTTGAACGTAGGGTTATGTTTCGTCGAGCAATGAAACGTTCTGTTGCGTCGACTATGCGTTTAGGTGCTGCCGGTATTAAAGTTAGCATTGCTGGGCGTCTCAATGGAGCTGAGATAGCAAGAACTGAATGGTATCGTGAGGGGCGAGTGCCATTACATACGTTACGTGCAGATATAGATTACGGATTTGCTGAAGCACGTACTACATATGGAGTCATTGGGGTTAAAGTCTGGATATTTAAAGGCGAGAATCTTGAAGGTTTGGACAATAATGTTGCGGTTGTGGCTACCGATGTTCCAGAAGAAAAAAGAGCTCGACGCAATAATAAATCGCAACGTAATGCGCGTCGTAAAGATTGAGGTGAAAAATGTTACAACCTAAAAGAACTAAGTTTAGAAAACAACATAAAGGTCGCAATCGAGGTTTGGCTCAAGCTGGGAACGCTGTAAGTTTTGGCGAATATGGCTTAAAGGCAACAACACGGGGACGAATTACTGCAAGACAAATTGAAGCTGCTCGTCGTGCCATTAATAGACATGTAAAGCGGGGTGGTAAGATGTGGATCCGTATTTTTCCTGACGTTCCTGTAACGAATAAACCACTAGAAACACGTCAGGGCAAGGGTAAAGGAAATGTAGAATATTGGGTTGCTAAAGTTCAGCCTGGTACAGTTATGTACGAATTAGAAGGTGTTACCGAAGACTTAGCACGAGAAGCTTTTAGACTAGCTGCAGCCAAACTTCCTGTACGCACTGTTTTTGAGACGCGGAAGGTGATGTAATGACATTGCAAGAATTACGAAAACATGATGCTAATGGTTTAAAAGAAGAACTATTGGCTTTACGTCATACACAATTAAAATTAACGATGCAAAAGTCAAGTGCGCGACTGGAACAAACACATCATATACGACAAGTTCGTCGTGATATTGCACGTGTCAAAACGTTGTTACGTGAACAGAATATAAAGGTGTAAACAATGTCCGAAAAAGATAATATTCAGCGCATTTTGCAAGGACAAGTTGTTAGTAATAAAGGAAATAAATCTATAACAGTTGATATTGTTCGCTATGAGCGGCATCCCGTTTATGGTAAGTATATTAAGAAGACCTTGCGATGTCATGCTCATGATGAGAATAATGAATGTAATTCAGGAGATACAGTTCGTATAATACAGAGTCGCCCTATATCCAAAACCAAAACGTGGCGTTTGGTTGAAATTGTCGAGCGAGCAAAGGGTTAGAGGTAATTAATTATGATTCAGATGCAATCTCGTTTAACAGTTGCTGATAATAGTGGGGCTAGAGAATTACAGTGCATAAAAGTATTAGGTGGTTCTCATCGGCGTTATGCAGGTATTGGTGATGTTATAAAGGTTTCTATTAAAGACGCTCTTCCTAGAGGACGTGTAAAAAAAGGAGATGTTTATAACGCATTAATTGTTAGAACCAAGAAAGGGGTGCGTCGTCGAGATGGTTCAGTACTCCGATTTGATAGTAATTCCGCAGTATTATTAAATAATAAATTAGAGCCTATCGGTACACGGGTTTTTGGTCCTATCGCACGTGAATTACGTAGCGAAAAGTTTATGAAGATTATTTCGCTGGCTCCGGAAGTTTTATGAGGAACTTATAAATGAAACGTATACGTAAAAATGATGAAGTGATCGTCATTGCGGGCAAAAGCGAAAATAAGGGAAAGCGTGGAAAGGTTAAAGATGTATTTGATAACTATGTTGTCATAGAAGGGGTTAATCTAATCTCAAAACATATGAAACCTAACCGACAACAACAGACGGAAGGTTCTATCATTAGGAAAGAGGCTCCTATTCACATATCTAATGTGATGTTGTTTAATTCTGTTACAGGCAAGGGTGATAGAGTTTCTTTCAAAAATGAAGATGGTAAGAAAATTCGTGTTTATAGATCTAATGGTAATAAGATAGATTGAGGGTTCTATGTCTAGGTTACATAAAATATATCGTAATAATCTTGCGCAAAAATTAAAAGAAACTTTAAATCTATCTAATAGTATGGAAGTTCCTAAGTTAACCAAAATTACTATTAACATGGGGGTTGGTGAAGCTGTTAATGATAAAAAGATAATGGACAATGCGGTTCGTGATTTAAGTTTAATTTCGGGACAGAAGCCTCTAGTTACAAAATCTAAAAAATCAATAGCTGGTTTCAAAATTCGTGATGGATGGCCAATTGGATGTAAAGTTACTTTGCGTCGTGAGCAAATGTATGAATTTCTTGATCGATTAATTAACATATCCTTACCACGGACAAGAGATTTTCGTGGATTAAGTACAAAATCTTTTGATGGACGTGGAAATTACAGTTTTGGTATTCGTGAGCATATTATTTTCCCCGAAATAGATTTTGAAAAAACTGATACAATACGTGGAATGGATATTACGATAACAACTACAGCAAAGGATGATGTGACGGCTAAAGCTCTTCTCGAATCTTTTGGTTTTCCTTTTAGAGGTTGATTAGTTATATGGCTAAGAAAAGTATGATAAACCGCGAAATAAAGCGAATAAAATTAGTTCAGAAATTTTCTGCTAAGAGGCTAGAGCTAAAAGAAATCATTAGGAAAGTGGATTTCTATTCTGAGGAAGAGCGGGGAATTGCCCAAGAAAAGTTGCAAAAATTGCCTAGAGATGCATCGCCTGCACGTTTGCAGCGTCGTTGTAGAATTACTGGGCGTCCTCACGCGGTTTATCGAAAGTTTGGACTCTCTCGGAATAAGCTTCGTGAACTTGCTATGCGCGGTGAAGTGCCCGGTATAAAAAAAGCAAGTTGGTGATAAATTTAATTATTTATTGCCGTGTCTTAAGTTCCAGGATCCTGAAATTATAGGATCTGATACTGAAAAAATAGAGGTATATTATTATGTTAACGGATCCTGTCGCAGATATGCTGACTCGTATTCGCAATGCCCAACGCATAGGGCGTTCTATGGTTACAATGCCTGCATCTAAGCATAAAGAAGCAATCGCGGCTGTTCTACAAGATGAAGGCTATATACAGTCATTTGAGGTAAAGGGTGAAAAGAAACCTGAATTAACGGTTACTTTGAAATATTATCAAGGTAAGCCCGTGATTGAAATGATTAAACGGGCTAGCCGACCTGGTTTGCGTCTTTTTAAAAGTAAGGATGACTTGCCTCGCGTACAAGGGGGGTTAGGAATTGCTGTGATTTCAACGTCTCAAGGCGTTATGAGTGATTATAAAGCACGGCAAAAGGGTATTGGTGGTGAAATTATTTGCTATGTTGCGTAATTGAGGGCTATGAATTATGTCGCGCGTTGGTAAGCAACCAATATCTATTCCTAAGGGGGTAGATGTATTTGTTGATGGAAAAGAAATAACCATCAAGGGAAGTAAAGGAAAAATCAGGTTACTATTACATGATTTTGTGAATGTTGAATATGATTCTAGTGTAATTAAGACGTTGCCTATTAAGGAGGAATCTGAGTTTTGGGCAATGTGCGGTACTATGCGCGCTTTAATAAACAATATGGTTATTGGAGTTAGCCAAGGGTTCGAAAAAAAATTGCAATTGATAGGAGTGGGTTATCGTGCTCAAGTACAGGGGCAGAAGCTAAATCTGGCATTGGGCTTTTCTCATCCTGTTGAGTTTGCTATTCCTGATGGAATAGTCATAGAGACTCCGACACAAACAGAGATTGTTATTAAGGGTAGTGACAAGCAACAAGTTGGAGAAGTCGCTGCTAAAGTTAGAGCATATAGACCGCCCGAACCCTACAAAGGGAAAGGTATTCGCTATGCTGATGAGCGCATTATTATAAAAGAAGCTAAGAAAAAATAATTAGGATGAAACGTACATGATCCAAAAAAAAATTAATCGTATTCGTCGAGGAAAACGTAGTCGTCTGAATATTCGTGAATCTGGAAAGATTAGTTTGGTAGTGAATAAAACCTCTCAGCATATGTATGCTCAAATTATTAGTTCGGATGGTTCTAACGTATTAGCTAGTGCATCAACACTGCAGACTGATATTTGTAACGGTCTAAAGAATACTGGAAATATCGAGGCTGCTAGTCAGGTTGGTAAAGCTATTGCAGAATTAGCAATAAAGATGGGATTAAACGATATTGCCTTTGATCGTAGCGGTTTTCGTTATCACGGTCGAGTAAAGGCATTAGCTGAGGCAGCTCGCGAAGCTGGTCTTAAATTTTAAGAGGTGGTTATGGCACAACAAAAAGAGCGGCTTCAAGAAACCGAATTTTTGGAAAAGTTAGTTGCAGTAAATCGTGTGACTAAAGTTGTTAAAGGTGGTAGGCAGTTTGCGTTTACTGCCTTGACGGTTGTTGGCGATGGTAACGGACGAATTGGCTATGGATATGGCAAAGCGAAAGAAGTTCCTGTTGCGATTCAAAAAGCGATGGATCAAGCTAAGAAGAGTTTAGTTAATGTTTCTTTGAATAAAGATACCTTGCAACATCCAGTTGTGGGAACACATGGTGCGGCAAAAATATACATGCAACCTGCGTCTACGGGTACAGGTATTATTGCAGGAGGAGCCATGCGTGCTGTTTTTGAAGTGCTTGGTGTTAAGGATGTTCTAGCAAAATGTATAGGAACTCGGAACCCCGGTAATGTGGTACGTGCGACGATTAACGGATTGCAAAAGATGACTAAACCTACTGATGTTGCTGCTAAGCGTGGTAAACGCGTTGAAGAGGTTCTTGCAAATGTCGAATAAAAATTTCTTACGTGTTACTTTAGTGAAAAGTAAATATGGAAGATTACTTAATCATCAAAAATGTATCGCTGGTTTGGGGCTAAGAAAAATGCACCAGACTCGTATTGTTACTGATACACCAGAGAACAGAGGGATGATTAATAAAGTTTCTTATCTCTTGAAAATAGAAGAGGTGTGTTAATGTTTCTGAATAATTTAAAACCTGGATTAGGGTCAACTAAAAGTCGTAAAAGATTGGGGCGTGGTATAGGTTCTGGGTTCGGTAAAACTAGTGGAAAAGGGCATAAAGGGCAAAAAGCACGAGCTGGAGGTTATCATAAAGTGGGTTTTGAGGGTGGACAGATGCCATTGCAAAGACGCCTACCGAAAAGAGGGTTTAGAAGCCTAAGAAAATATGATACGGCAACTCTCCGGACATCTGAGTTAAATGCGCTTGCGCAATATTCTCCCATTGATATTACTGTTTTAAAAAGTAACAATTTAATACCGTTTGGTGCGACGTCAGTTAAAATATTTTTAAGTGGGAAAGTATCCAACTCTCTAGTGCTGAAGGGAATTAATGTTACTAATGGTGCGAAAGCAGAGATAGAATTGGCTGGTGGGTCTATTATCGACTAATACGGAGCGGAGAATTTTATTTATGGCAAAATCTGCTGCTGGTAATTCTAGTGGAGAGTTAAAAGTACGTTTATGGTACCTTGTATTTGCACTAATTGTATATAGAATTGGTGTGCATATTCCTGTTCCAGGGGTTGATCATGATAAAGTGCGTCAACTATTCAATAGTGGAGAGGGTTCTATTTTTCAACTCTTTAATATGTTTTCCGGCGGGGCTTTAAGCAATGCCTCTCTACTTGCTTTAGGTGTAGCACCGTATATTTCAGCATCTATAGTTTTACAGTTGTTTACACATATGTATCCTCCACTTAAGGAGTTACGAGGACAAGGAAGTAGTGGGCAGAAAAAAATTACTCAATATACCCGTTATTTGGCGTTGATTTTTGCTATAGTTCAAGGCCTTGCTATCTCTAAAATGGTTATGACCCAAGGGTTAACACTTTTTTCTGGCAACTCATTTTTATTAATAGGGACCATAAGTTTAGCAACGGGTGCAATGTTTATGATGTGGCTAGGAGAACAGATTACTGAGCGTGGTATTGGTAATGGTATTTCAATGTTGATTTTTGCTGGGATTGCTGTGCATATACCAGCAGGCCTTGCTAATTTAGCATTACAGGCAAAAGATGGACAAATAGATCTTCTGAAATTTTTTATGATGGTCGTTGTGGTACTTTTTTTGTTTGCCTTTATTGTTTTTGTCGAGCGCGCACAAAGACAAATAGCCATACACTCTGCTAGACGAAATGGTACCGGAATACAGTCAATGGGACAGCGGTCACATTTGCCACTAAAAATTAATATGGCTGGCGTTATTCCTGCAATCTTTGCATCTGCGATTATTACATTATTAGTTTCTTTATTTTCCCTTTTAAGAACCTTGCCTGGTGCTTGGGGGCAATATATGGGAGATATAGCAAATGGGTTTTCTCAGGGGAGTTGGTTATATATAGTTACATTTTTCTTGTTAATTGTTTTGTTTTCATTTTTCTATACTGCAATGATGTTCGAGAATAGGGAATTGGCTGATAATTTGAAAAAATCTAATGCTTTTATCCAAGGACTTCGTCCAGGTAGACAAACGGCAGAGTACCTTGATATGGTACAAGAACGACTGACGCTGGTCGGTGCATTTTATGTAGCGTTTGTTTGTATATTGCCATCGCTCATGAGTTTAGGTTCAGCTTCCCGTCAGTCGTTATTTCTTTTTGGCGGCACATCTTTACTTATTGCTGTAGTTGTGGCGATGGATTTTATGTCTCAGTTAGAATCGCATCGTATGTCTAAGCAATATGGGGCATTAATGAAAAAAGCGAATCTTTCTGGGTTTGGGGATAGTGGTTTGCGTTAATAAATTTAGAATTATTTAACTAATTTTTGTTTTTAATCGTGCTAGTTTATTGTTAATTTAAATTAATAATAAATGGTTATAAGGGTAGGGTAGGGTCCCTGCATAGTCTTAAATTATATGGTTTATCCTTCAGGAGTTTGATAGAATGGCTCGAATAGCTGGGATTAATGTTCCGACGCAGAAACATACTGTTATTGCGTTGAGAGCTATTTATGGTATAGGTCCTACTCGTGCTCGAGATATTTGTCTCGCGGCAAAAGTTGAACCAAGTAAAAAAATTCGTGATTTGTCAGATGCGGAAGTTGATGCTTTGCGTTTGGCAGTGGCCGAATATCAAGTTGAGGGCGATCTGCGTCGCCAGCTATCTATGAATATTAAACGTTTAATGGATCTAGGGTGTTATCGTGGTTTACGTCACCGCCGTAGCTTACCTGTTCGTGGGCAGCGAACTAAAACAAATGCGCGTACACGTAAAGGTCCGCGCCGTCCAATTAAACGGTAAATTTAGAGAGTAATAAATTATGGCTAAAGCTGCTAGTAAACAAAAAAATGTAAGAAAAAAAGCAAAGCGTGTTGTAGTGGATGCTGTTGCGCATGTCCATGCTTCTTTTAATAATACAATCGTGACTATTACAGATGGTCAGGGTAACACGCTTTCTTGGGCAACTGCTGGTGGTTCTGGTTTTCGCGGTTCAAGAAAAAGTACTCCGTTTGCTGCACAGGTTGCTGCTGAACGTGCTGGAAATGCTGCCAAAGAACACGGCGTTCAAAATCTTGATGTGAATATCAAAGGACCTGGTCCAGGACGAGAATCTGCCGTACGGGCGTTAAATGCTGTAGGATTTAATATCCATAGTATTACTGATGTGACGCCAATTCCACATAATGGTTGTCGTCCTCCTAAAAAAAGACGTGTTTAAAAGAATGGTAGTAAGGGGTAAGTTTATCAATGGCTAGATATATTGGACCAAAATGTCGTTTGGCAAGGCGTGAAGGATTTGACTTGGATTTGAAATCAGGT
>JAUMZX010000004.1:17989-31991 GCA_030527905.1 Cardiobacteriaceae bacterium | reverse complement strand
CGCTTTGAAGCTAACAACTCTTCTTGCTGTAATTGGAATTTCTTCCCCTGTTTTCAAGGTTGATATAACGCATCGGGGGACTATTTTTTTCCGTATGGCTTATGTAAGATGCTTGCCGCTAAATTTA
The DNA here is from genome assembly GCA_030527905.1 of Cardiobacteriaceae bacterium. Lineage (GTDB taxonomy): Bacteria > Pseudomonadota > Gammaproteobacteria > Cardiobacteriales > Cardiobacteriaceae > Cardiobacterium. Next base: position 31,864 of record JAUMZX010000004.1, on the reverse strand, counting down.
ATTTATTTTTATTGTGAGGAGCTAACTTTATTATGGATGTGATAACGCGCATCAAAGAACAAATTGATAATACACCTGTGCTTTTATATATGAAAGGTACACCAGATTTTCCAATGTGTGGTTTTTCGGCTAAGGCCGTCCACTGCTTAAAAGAAATTGGCGAACCATTTGCTTATATTAATATTCTTCAAGATCCAGAAATACGCGCGACATTGCCTCAGTACGCAAATTGGCCAACTTTTCCTCAATTGTGGGTGAAGGGAGAATTAATTGGGGGGTGTGATATTATCGTAGAAATGCATCAAAACGGCGAACTTGCTAGTTTATTACAGGATATTGAGTGGCCTGAGGAAAACTGATTTTTATATATAAAACCTAGAGGAGTACCTATATATGAAGAGACTAATAATTGTTACAACGATTTATGCCAGCTTAGCTATGCATGCACATGCTGGCACATTAGATGATATAAAAAAACGCGGTGAGCTGCGCTGTGGCGTCACTCAAGGTCTGGCGGGATTTTCTGTTGCTGATGACGGTGGACACTGGACGGGTTTAGATGTCGACTATTGCCGTGCATTAGCATCCGCAATTTTCGATGATCCTGATAAAGTAACTTTCCGCCCAACATCCTCTAAAGAGCGTTTTACCGTATTGCAGTCTGGCGAAATTGATGTATTAGCTCGCGTTACTACTTGGACAGCATCTCGAGATATTGACATGCCTTTTGACTTCATTGGTGTTAATTACTATGACGGGCAAGGTTTTATGGTTCGTAAGGATCTCGGCATTAAGGATGTAAAAGATCTTTCCGGCGCATCTATTTGTTCCAATACTGGAACTAGCACTGAAACCAATATGGCGGATTATTTTAAATCCCATAATATGGAGTATAAGCCTGTTATTTTCGAGAAATCTGAAGAAGTAAAAGCTGCTTATGATGCTGGTCGATGTGATGTTTATTCTTCTGATGTTTCTGGGCTTTATGTGCAACGTAAATCACTTGCAAAACCAGATGACCATGTCATTTTATCTGAGGTGATTTCTAAAGAACCGTTAGGACCTCTGGTGCGCCAAGAAGATCCTATGTTTAAAGATCTTGCTGCTTGGAGTCATTTTTGCATGGTCAATGCAGAAGAATATGGCGTGACGAAATCTAACGTTGATGAAATGAAGAAAAGCGATAATCCCAACATTCGTCGTTTGTTAGGTCAAGAAGCGAATGGCTCGGATAAACTTGGAGTCGGTGCCGATTTCTGCTACAAGATTATCAAACATGTTGGTAACTACGGTGAAGCATATGATCGTAATGTTGGTAAAGACTCACCTCTCAATATTGAACGTGGCTTAAACCGTTTGTGGAATCAAGGCGGTATTATGTTTGCGCCACCTTTACGTTAATCTTCTACGTATAAGAGAAAGCCCCGCTTATGCGGGGCTTTCTCTTTATTGAACATCTGCATGTTATGATAGCTTTGTTTTTTATTGGATACTTTTTATGGCGGTCTTTTTCACTGCGGACACGCATTTTTTTCATCACAATATTATGAAATATTGTGATCGTCCATTTCGCTCTACACAAGAAATGAACGCCGCAATTATTGCGCGTTGGAATGCTCAAGTTGGAAAGCATGACCGTGTTTATCATTTAGGAGATGTTTCTTTCGGCGGCTTATCAGAAACCTTCCGCTTATTAGCAGAATTACATGGTGAAATTTGCCTTATCACAGGCAATCATGACGACGAACTAGCTGCTGACCCTTATCTTATCGAACGCTTCAACTGGATAAAGCCCTATCATGAAGAGGTTCTAGATGGGAAAGAACTCGTCATGTTTCATTATCCAATATTAGAGTGGCGCGGTGCACAACGTGGAAGTTGGCATATTTACGGCCATACACACGGAACCGTACAACTGCGTGGTGCAGCAATAGATGTAGGAATTGACGCGCATCCTGAATTTCGTCTATGGTCATGGGAAGAAATCCGCTCACGATTAAGTGCTATACCCGCCCTTCCCTATCCACCTCGCCTAATCAAACGGTAAACCACTCATGCGACCAAGTTCTTTATGGCGGCAAGCTTGTTTATCAACGCTACCGATTATGTTCGGTTATATCCCTCTCTCTATGGCATTCGCTGTTATGTGGATGCAAAATGGATTGCCAGCTATTTGGGCGATTGTCTCCAGTATTTTTCTTTATGCCGGATCTATGCAGTTTCTACTTGCTGGCTTACTTGTCAATGATACAGATATTACTGCAGTAGCATTAGCGACAGTAGCGGTTAATCTACGGCTAATTTTCTATGGTTTTTCCTATCCGACTGCTGCTTTCCGTGGGAAACCGCTACAATTAGTCTATGGTATTTTTGCTCTTACCGATGAGGTTTATTCGCTCATTGCCCCGATGGGACGCAATGCAGATGCGCGTTTAATCTGGCGAATGGAAGCGCTTTGCCATTTATATTGGTTGATTGGTACCTCCGTTGGCCTCCTCGCTGGACAACTCATCCCTCCTCAAATCGTCGGCTTCGACTTTGCCTTAGTTGCCCTTTTCCTAATTCTTGCGCAAGGTCATTTTTACTATCGTCAAAGACGTATGGCACTCATACTCGGTTTAGCCGCAATATTGCTAGCTTTAGGAACAGTAAGCCAAAATAACATACTGGCAGCTGCCATAGCCTTTCTTCTATTGTTCCTTTCCTTTTACCCGCGCAAAGAAAAATCATGAACCATACATCTATTGCTTCAGCAGTTATCGTAAGCGCAATCATCACATTCTCTTTACGCCTATTTCCGCTCGTTCTAAGCCGTCTTGCGCGACGTTTCGATAAGATATTTTCCTTTCTCGGTGCAACGATGCCTCCTGGCGTTATGATGATTCTTACCGTTTATTCCGTGAGTACATTACGCTGGCAAAGCACAGCTACTGCGTGCGTCTCTATAGCTGCGCTGATTAGTGTATGCCTCTTCGAGCACTACTGGCGTAATCCTATTATCAGTATTCTGGTTGGAATGGTTTTATATGTCTCGGGACAGAGTCTGCTTGCCTTGCCATAAACGTAGTGACAGCGTATTGTAGCCAGTCTTTCTACAACAATATAGGTAACACAATATGGCAAGAGAAGTACCCGCAGTTTTTGGTAGTGTTTTTTACCCAGAAATGCCGGTTATCCCGTATGAGAATGGTAAATGGCAGCCGCTACGCTGGCAAAGCTCAAGCGAAATGCAGCTACCACCTGGCGCCCATGCCTTACATTACGGTAGCGAATGTTTCGAAGGTCTTAAAGCTTTCAGGCAAAAAAACGATAAAATTGTGATTTTCCGTCCTAATGACAATATTGCCCGCATGCAGCAAAGCGCCCGTATACTGCAAATGCCCGTTCCAGAAGCAGAGAGCTATCGCACAGCGCTTTTTGAACTTGTGAAGCGTGCATCTGATCTTGTACCAGACGCACCCAATGCAATGTATCTACGTCCAACGCTTATTGGTACTGACCCTGTTGTCGGCAAAGCGGGTGCACCTACCTCTAGCGCAATGCTTTACATTCTCGCATCTCCTGTTGGCGATTACTTTAAAGTTGGATCGCCAATGAAGTTATTAGTGGAAACCGAAAACATGCGCTGCGCACCGCATATGGGGCGTGTCAAATGCGGTGGTAACTACGCATCAGCACTGCCTTGGCTTGTAAAAGCACGCGAAACATACGATGCCAATCAAATTCTCTTTTGCCCAAATGGGGACGTTCAGGAGACAGGCGCCTCTAACTTTATGCTCATTAATGGCGATGAGATTATTACCAAACCACTGACAGACGAATTTCTGCACGGCGTTACCCGCGCTTCTGTTTTGCAAATTGCGCATGACCTTGGTTATCGCATTAGTGAACGCAACTTCAATGTTACCGAGCTACATGATGCTATCCTTAACGGCGCAGAAGCCATTCTAACCGGTACCGCTGCAGTCATCTCTCCTGTAACAGCTTTTGTTATCAACGGTAAAGAAATCCCCGTGCAATCGCAAGAACGCGCTCTAAGCTTACGTAAAGCCATCACGAATATTCAATACGGCGAAACACCTGACCGCTACGGCTGGAATCATCAAGTGTAATTGTTTCTTTCCATAGAAAACGCCACTAAATCGTGGCGTTTTGCTCATAATACTCGCACAAATCATCATATATAGGTATCATTCCGCTCTTTTTCCACACATAGAGAACAGACGCAAAGGAATATAAATGGATAGCATTGATCGCTTTTTAGCGCTCCTAGATTTACAAACCGATATAGACGTTTTTTGCAATCTAAAAGCCCCTTTTTATATGGAGAGCGAACCTGAGCTGAAAGGCACCGCATGGTTCCACCTGCTGCTAGAAGGCAACTGCACGATGTCTAATGCAGGCAAAAGTTATGATTTAAAAGGCGGAGACTTCTGCTTATGGGCGCATAGTAGCAAACACAGCGTTTTTTCAGGGAAAGAAGAATCACGATTTTCTGAGAATAAACAAAATGGCATAGCGCAGCTGTGCAATGATAGCAATGGTGCCTCCTTACGCATGCTTTGTGGTTCATTCCGGGTACGTAACCGCGCAGCTATCGGTTTATTGGAAATACTGCCCGAACCTTTAATTGTATCTCTAAGTGATATTCCGCAATTACCGGCACTATGCTCGCTCATCCACAACGAAGCACTTATCCGAAGTGAAGGCAGTATCACAGTAGTACGTTCCCTATGCGAAGTTCTGTTGCTATTAGCGCTAAGACACGTCAGCGCACTTCCAGAAAAGCATCGCTTAACCGCCCTTTTTTCTGAGCAAGGATTGGCTCGCGCCTTATCACATATTCTAAGTGCACCTTTTGCGCCATATACAACAGAAGGGCTCGCTGAAATTGCCTGTATGTCTCGCGCGACCTTTGCTCGCAAATTCCAGCTTGCCGCTGGTTGTGGTGTTCAAACTTTTATTCGTACCCTAAAAATGTCAGCAGCAGCAAAAATGTTGCGCGACGGAAATCTTGCGGTTAGCCGTATTGCCGAAGAGACCGGCTATCAATCTGAGGCGGCATTCAATAATGCTTTTAAAGCACAATTTGGCGTTACGCCGGCACGTTATCGACGCCAAGACTTAGACACAACGCCATTACCTAATCCCGCATAAAGACTGCTAAACTTTCCACATGCGCCGTATGATCAAACATATGTAACAAGCGACCACTCACCATACGATAACCTTTCTTACTTAGAATACCGGCATCACGAGCCAACGTTCCGGGATTACACGAAACATACACAATACATTTAGGACCTGACGTCATTGTTAATGCTTCACACAATGCCTGCGCCCCTGCTCTGGGAGGATCAAGCAACCATTTCTCTGCTTTCCCCCATGCGCGCAATGTTTTGCTACCAACCTCAAACAAATCGGCTCGCTGAAAATGACAGCGTTCCGCCAGACCTTGAGATACTACATAACGATTCGCTCGCGCTACCATGGCATCTACACCTTCAAGACCGAAGACATCTGCACCAATAGCTGCTAACGGCAAAGAAAAATTGCCTAATCCGCAAAAGAAATCCAAGATTTTTTCATCGCGCTGCGGATCTAAAGCCGTAAGTACCAATCTTACTAACTGACGGTTGAGCTGTTTGTTCACCTGCGTAAAATCATCCGGAGCATAAGGGATGCTCAAACCATAATCTGGCAGCTCATAGGTAAGCAAAGGCGCTTCATCAGGCCACTTAATAACATTGTCCTTGCCACTTTGTAACCAAATCTGCCAAGGTTGGCGCGCAGTCGTATTCCAACGATCAATTACAGAAAATATTGCGGCTACACCTACAGGCATCCTTTGCAGACGAATACGCAAAACAGTGACCTTATCGCCTTCGCTAACATCCACTCCCAGGACCTTACTTTGTTGCGATAAAGCTATACACAAATCCCGAATATCAGATAAGCGAGTACCAATATCAGTAGGTAAAATCAGGCAGTTATCAACATTCACGACACTACGTGAAGCACGGCCACGAAAGCCCAAAGCACTATTACGTTTTCCCTCATCTTGCCACGCAAGACGTGCCCGAGAACGATAATGCCAACTTTCTGTCGTAATAGCAGGCAATATCTCTTGTGGTTCTACATGTCCGATACGAGACAATTGCTCCAACCAGACCGTCTCCTTCAAACGGTGCTGCGCAGTCTCATTGACATGCTGCAAAGCACAGCCGCCACACTTCTCATAATAAAGGCAAGCAGGCTCAACCCTATCTGGCGACGGCATTAAAACTTCCAACATCTGAGCCTCAGAAAAATTCTTTTTACAAAGCGTTTCTCGTGCTCGAACCTTCTCACCTGGTAAAGCGCCGCCCACAAAAACCGTCTTACCTTCATGTCTTGCCACACCACGTCCCTCATAATCAAAGCCATGAATATCTAGTAACATTTCATCACTCCTGAATGATTATTACAGGCAGCAAACGGGCAAAGAAAAGCCCCGTTTGCACGGGGCTTAGCTGCATGACAGCCATTAGCTACGTTCAGCTTCAATCTTACGAATATAATCGTATATTTTATCTTTCAATGCTAATTTCTCCCGTTTCTTACGTTCAATCTCTCCATGACTATTCGCAGCAACCGCAGGATCGCTCTCCATGCGATTGATTTCTTCATCGAGACTATTATGTTCGTTGAACAGACGGGCAAAATGGTTGTCATTTTGACGCAGCTCGGCAATCAATTCGCGATGTTCATGTAGCATGATTTTTTCCTTTCTGTTGTTGGGTCTGTCAATATTTTAACGTATTTAGTAGACGTTGAATATAGGCGTGTCTTGACCTTTTAATAGGGATCTACGACGGTTTTTCTCAAAAAGCAATATTCCATTTTTCTGCTGTTTGTGAATAATGGCGACATTATTTCTTTGGGAGCTTGCTATAAATACCGCTACAACCTCTAACATACGTTATTTCCATGGGCTAGACGAATTACGTGCAGGCCTCATGCTCATCGGTGTTTTCTGGCATGCGGCTGCTGTCCTTTCACCATTCGCTGCTTTTGTTTATGCTAGTCCTTACCATCGTAGTATGCCGCTTTATGCGACAATCTATCCAGAGCATCTATTTAGAATGGAAGCGTTCTTTCTCGTTTCTGGATTTCTCTCACAAATGACCTTGGCGCGTAAAAACAAACAAATATTCTGGAAAGCGCGACTGAAAAGGGTTTTATTACCGCTTCTTATCGGTTGTCTCGGCGTCAATTTCTTATTACAGGTATTTGGCAGTATCTTTATGGAATATCAATGGAGTCATTACGATCTCTGGCGCTGGATCATGCACGGCTGGTTTCTCATCTGTCTCATGGTCTTCGCGACTATTGATATGTGCCTACCACGCGGATTATTTGCGCGTATCACTTATTTACCCTGTCTGCTTGTCTTTGTTATAGGCAGCGTTGGCTATACTGCCTTGCTATATTGGAACGAAATCTCGTGGCATTTGGGTGGTAATTTCAGCACTTTATACAACTTTTTTATCTTGCACAGCGTACAGTACTACCCTTTCTACTTCTTCGGCTCAGTCTTGTTTTACCATCAGGGTATATTAGATCGTGTCAACCGTAATACAATGATACTGTTAGGTATATTAGGTTCTCTTACACTACCGCTTATCTATATAAATGGTTTACATTTTTATGAGATATTCCCCGCAGGGACTATGGGCATCCTCTTACAACGCCTCAACCAAATGTTATCGTCTGGTTGCATCGCTTTCCTATTATTTGTTTACTTCTTCCGGGTACAGCGCCAAGCAAACCATGTCATTCGTTATCTGATTAATTCAGCTATCGTGATTTATTTAGTACACCACCCATTAGTCATTATTCTTGGCTGGACACTAGATGACCCTAACTTAAGCAATACGCAGTACTACTTATTGTTGTTAATATTGACCTTTACACTCTCTTATCTATGTTATGAAGGGGTTCGTAGGGTAGGCATTCTGCGTATAGCTTTCGGCTTAAAACCGATTAAATCCTAACCCATTCATCATAAAAAACCGAGCAGTTGCTCGGTTTTTTATCGTTACACTGCTATATAGAACTTTAGATAAAACGGTTCATCAATAATACGTTCACCAAATTGCCTTCTGCACGCGTATCGCCACTTTTGGGGTTGAATTTTTCATAACGCAACGTATCTTGCGGAGTAACGCTCCAATTCTGCAAATCCAAACCATCTTGTGGCGTTCCAACAAGAGTCAAAATCAAGGCACCATTACGGATGAGATACACTTTGTATAAGTTTAAGGCAGGATCTTTACCTATACTCAGTTCAACGCCATATTCCACACAATGATTACTACTGTCGTATTGCGGGGCAGGAGAAAAACCTTTCCAACGCACGGCATCATTCCCTGACAAACCACTTTCCTGATTAATCATATCAAGGTCTTCACTAATCCCCTGACGCACACGGGTAGTATCAATCTGTACGTTGTCATCCACGTAGCCAATAGGTCGATAACTCAGTTGTGCAAAAACACTACCATTGCCACCATCCGGTAAAGCAATAGCAATCACATCAGACGCATCTCCTAAATGCTCAGCAATAAAACGCTTTCGTTGCGTTTCATCAAGAATTTTCCAACCACTGGGCGGGTTAAGGGTTGCAATATCAGTCATGATTTCTCCTCGTTGCTTGCCCAACAAAAGCCGATTTTATCGGCCCATGTATTCACAATTTGGCAAAAAATATCTGCTGTCAATTCTGCATCATACTTCGCACCATGCGCTTTTTCGCTGTCATATTCGAACCCACCTTGCCGCGCGATACGCGCCAAAACGGTTTGTCCATAAGCCAGTGCACCAAGTGATACCGTATCTAAAACACTAAAAGGATGAAAAGGATTACGTTTGTAATCTGTACGCTCTGCAAACGCATTAATAAATGCCAGATCAAAGGGGGCATTATGCCCGACGAGTATTGAGCGCGTACACTCCTTCTGCTTCTGGTAAGCACGAATTTCATCAAAGAATCTTTCGGCTGCTTTTTCTTCATATAGCGCAGGACGCAACGGATGATACGGGTCAATACCCGTAATCTTCAATGCTTCCGGATCAATATTTGCTCCGCTAAACGGATGAATATGATAATGAATCGTGTGCGTCCGATAAAGGCGGTGGTTCGGATCTATGTCGAGCAATACGGCAGCAACCTCAAGCAGCGCGTCTTTCCTGGCATCAAAGCCGCCTGTTTCAACATCAATGACAACCGGCATAAAACCACGAAAGCGTTGGCTAATAAAAGATGAACTCATGAATATTTCCAGATAAATTCGCGCGGCATTGTATCTGCTATCTATCGTGCTGACAAACGACATTACGCCGTTTGCATAGACTCGCGAAAATAACGGTACGCTGCAGCAGTATATTGCCACATGGATACAATCGTGAGGACAGCCGCAATTAACATCAATACTTGCCCGATACGCCAAATAGGCAAACCAATCCAGTCTTCGCGGTAAATCAGGAAGCCCATTGAAAACATCTGTACGGTTGTTTTCCATTTGCCCCATTTAGATACGGCAACAACACCACGATGTCCAATCCCGCTCATCCATTCGCGCAAGGCGGATATCCAGATTTCTCGCCCTATAACAATCAATGCACAAAACATGAGCCAAATTGTAGGATTTTGCTGAATCAGCACAATGAGCACTGCGGCAACCATCAACTTATCGGCAACAGGGTCTAAGAAAGCACCAAAAGCGCTTTCTTCTTTCAAATTTCGAGCAAGCCAACCATCAAAGAAGTCGCTAATACAGGCAATACTATAAACCCCAAGCGCCAACCACTGCCCCCAACTTTGCGGATGGATATAGTAAGTCAAGATAAAAAGAGGAATCAGAACAACCCGTAAAATGGTGAGGCGCATGGCCCAGCCACTAAAAAATTTTTTGAGTGATGTATTCATCGTCTTATCCTTGTTCATGTAAAAGCGCATAAATATCCTTGGCTAACGTAGCACTAACCCCGGGCACTCGAGCAAGATCCTCAATTCCGGCATGGCGAATCTGCGCTAACCCACCAAAGTATTTTAACAGTGCCTGACGCCGTTTGGCACCCACACCAGGAATTTGCTCGAGCAAAGAGCGGCTACTATTTTTTGCTCTCCCCGCCCGATGCCCTGTAATGGCAAAACGGTGCGCTTCATCTCGAATCTGCACGATTAACTGCATGGCTTGGCTATCAGCGGGTAAGAAACGAGGTTTACTTTCTTGTGGAAACCAGAACTGTTCTAATCCTGCTTTGCGTCCTTGTCCTTTTGCAACGCCAACAAGGTGCACCCCGCTAATTCCCAATTCTATGAACACCTCGACCGCCTGTCGCAATTGTCCCTTTCCGCCATCAATGAAAAGCACATCTGGCAACACGCCTTCTTCTTTTTGGATCCGTTCAAATCGGCGCCTTACGGTTTGCTGAATCGCGGCATAATCATCTCCAGCAGCAACACCTTTGATATTGTAGCGACGATAATCACTTTTCAAGGCACCGCGTCGATCAAACACGACGCAAGAAGCGACCGTCGCCTCCCCTTGCGTGTGACTGATATCAATACATTCCAACCGCGCTGGAACCTGTGTCCAGCCAAATGCTTCTGCCAAGGCGGTAAAACGTTGCTGCATTGTCAATTTTCCAGATAGACGTAACGCAAGACTTTGTTGCGCATTTTCTTGCGCAATTTCTAGCCATTTACGCCGTGTTTCACGAGGATGCGCATTCAAAACGACCTTACGCCCGCTTTTTTCACTTAAGTAATTGGCGATAGCCGCGCCATCCGGCAACTCATGGCTTAAAATAATCTGCGGCGGTAATTGTCGTTCGTGATAGAACTGTGTAATGAAGGCAGCCAGAATTTCTGCTTCCGGAACCTCCTCAGGTAGCTTGGGATAAAATGCCTGCGACGTCACATTGTGCCCATCACGGTAAAACAATACTTGCACACAAGCCTCACCATAAGCTGTGGCTACTGCCAAAACATCAACATCTGCTTCGCCAGCAATCATGTGCTGTTTCTCCGTTACCTTACGTAACTGCACTAATTGGTCACGTAGAAGCGCTGCTTGTTCATAAACACGGTTCTGAGCGGCAGTTTCCATCTTCGCCGTAAGTTCTTGCAATAAGACATCACTTTTGCCATTCAGAAAATCACGGGTATGCGCAACGGTCTCGGCATAGGCTTCTTTACTGATATAACCAACACAAGGCGCATAACAGCGCTCAATCTGATATTGCAGACAAGGACGGCTGCGATTAGCAAAAAAACTATCTTCGCATTGCCGTACCCGAAATACCTTTTCTAATACTTCAAGTGAATAGCGCGCGGCTTGCACATTCGGGAATGGGCCAAAATATTCTCCTTTTTTGCGGGCGCCACGATGCAGCGTCAAACGCGGAAACTCATGCATGGAAAGATGAATATAAGGATAAGATTTATCGTCACGCAGCAAGATATTGAACTTTGGCAAAAACTGCTTGATGAGATTGTTTTCCAGAATAAGGGCTTCTGTTTCCGTGTGCGTAATTGTCGTATCAATATCGACTACCTGTCGCATCAAAGCGCGTGTTTTTACGCTCATGCCACTATCGCGGAAATAACTCGACAAGCGGTTGCGAAGATTTTTTGCTTTACCTACATACAGGACTTTTCCTTCAACGTCTCGCATTTGATAGACGCCAGGCAAGGTACTGACATGACTGAGAAAGGTCTTAGGATCGAACTTACGCTGATCGCTCATGTTGCTTCAATAAAGCCTCCACCCGCTGCAAATCTTCCTCGCAATCTACACCTGGCGGCGGTGCAACATCAATTGTACCAACGGCAATCCGCAAACCATGTTCCAGAAAGCGTAATTGCTCTAGCTTCTCAGCCTGTTCTAATGGTGTTGCGCTTAATTGTGGATAACATTTTAATGCGGAAACACGATAGGCATAGATACCAATATGACGTAAATAAGGAAAAGCTGTCGCTATATCATCGGTATCGCGCACATGGGGAATCACGGCACGACTAAAATAAAGCGCCATTCCCTGATTATCGCAGACAACTTTTACTGTCGTTGCCGACACAGGAGAATGCTGATGGTCAAATGGTGCAGCTAACGTAGCAACCGCCGCTTGAGGACTACGTACCAACGTCTCTGCCACATATGTAATGAGCGATGGCGCTAATAGCGGTTCGTCGCCTTGCACATTAACCACAATCGTCTCATCTGACCAACCGAGACGCATGGCAACTTCACATAAACGCTCTGTTCCATTCTCATGATCGCTACGTGTCGTAATCCCTTGCACAGACTCATGCAATAACAACGCCCCTATCCGCTCATCATCATAAGCAACCCAGACAGGTAAACCGCTAGCAACGGCTTGCCGAGCAGTACGTACCACCATAGGTACACCGGCTATCAAGCGCAACGGTTTCGCAGCTAAACGCGTCGAACCATAGCGTGCAGGAATGACTACCACTGTATCCATTGATTACAAAGACTCCTCTGTTGATGATATTGCATACATCTTGAAGAACGAGGGCGTTACCGCCCTCGTTACTATTAACAATGCCACATAATTATTAGGCATGCGAATCATCATTCTCGCTAACAGAAGTTTCTGATTGCTCATCAGCCAACGATACGGATTCTATTGCAGCTGCTTCCGCATTCTCTGCTTTCGGCTTTTTGTTGTCTTCATCTTCGCTAACCTCACTAACAGAGGTTTCTGATTGGCCGTCAACCGACGTTACAGATTCTACCGTGGCTGCTCCAGCATCCTCTGCTTCCAGATTTCTGTTGCCTTCATCTTCGCTAGCCTCACTAACAGAGGTTTCTGATTGGCCGTCAACCGACGTTACAGATTCTACCGTGGCTGCTTCAGCATTCTCGTTTTCCAGCTTTTTGTTGTCTTCATTAATTTCCACCAGCGCTGCTTCTTCAGCCGCTGCCTGCGCTACATCCGCATTTATCGCTTTACGTAGTGCTCTTATTTTCTTAGACAATGTTGTTAACAACGTTGCGAATGCTTGCTCAAAAGCTGTAATACCTTCTGCTTCCAGCTCTTCGTAAACCTGTGTCCAATCCACACCAGCATTGCTTACTTGTTGTAGCACTTGTGGTGCAGAATCAAGATTGCGCAACAAGGTTTCTTCTGCGCGTCCATGATCTTTAAACGCTTGATACGTATCCGGTGGAATCGTATTAACCGTATCGCGGCCAATCAATAATTCCACATAACGTACATCAGAATAATCTGGATTCTTAGTGCCTGTACTAGCCCAGAGGAGGCGTTGAATAGCAGCGCCTTTCTTTGCCAAATCAATCCAGTCTTCATGGCTCACGCGTTCCAAATAGTAAGCATACGCTTGCTCTGCGTTTGCAATAGCCGCTCGCCCGCGCAAATCAGCATGCTCATCCGTTAATAACGAATCCACTTTACTATCGACACGGCTTACAAAAAAACTTGCCACAGAACGTACAAAATCTACAGACTGTCCTTCTGATACTCGCACTTTGAGTCCATCAATATACGCATTAAAAACCTGCTGATAGCGTACTGGAGAGAATAAGAGGGTTGCATTAGTATTGATACCCTCGGCAGTTAAACGACGAATCGCTTCAATTCCCGCAAGCGTTGCCGGTACTTTAATCATAACGTTCTCTCGTGCCACACGATGGTACAAATCCATCGCCTCTGCGACCGTTTTTTCCGTGTCATGAGCAAGGTCGGGAGATACCTCAAGCGAAACCATACCATCTGTTCCACCCGTTTTCTCAAATACAGGCAGCATCAAATCGCAGGCTTTACGGATATCTTCCACCGCTA
>JAUMZX010000004.1:0-17979 GCA_030527905.1 Cardiobacteriaceae bacterium | reverse complement strand
TGAAAAATGCTTCGCGCGCATTTCCTTTATTTTCTGTCAACCACGCTTGCAACGCGCTGTCGTACATATTACTGGCAAATGCTTTTTGGAAAATAGCAGGATTAGAAGTAATGCCACGCAAATCATCTTCAACAATTAAACGTTCCAACTCGCCGTCTTCCAACATTTGTCGATGAATATTGTCATACCAAACACTTTGTCCTAGCTCTGCTAATTTTCGTAGTGAATTAGATGCTGTCGCAGGCATATGGGAAACTCCATCTTCAGGCTGCTCTTCACTCACCGAATCTCCTGCCGTTGTCAAAGGGAAATGAGCATTTTCACGCAGTTTTCCTGAGGGCAAAAAAGCTTGCGGCTCTTGCGCCGTCTCACCTGATGATGCAACCATTTCCTGCACGACTTCTTCTACATCTGTATCAAGTAACGCAACTAAGCCTGGGGCTTCAGCGTCAGAAGCTGGTAATGGTTTGATTTTTGCAAAAGACGGCGCCTTTTCCCGTTTTGGTGCTGCAATCATTGCATCTTCCTGCAAATCTTCAACCAAACCCGGAGCTACCGTGTCTTCCGCAAATTCATCATCAATATATGGCGTGTGTTCTTGCGGTACATAATCCGCTTTCCCTTGCCCCCGCACAGCATGAATATCGCGGGGACGACCTTTACGCACAACACGACCATTTATCTCTTCGAGCGGATTAAGCAATGCTTCTAAGGAAGGATTAATATCATCTTTAGGCATTGCATTACGAGCAGGCTTTTCCTTACGAGGAGGAAGATTTGCGCTATCTTCTCGTGGCGTACCTTGTTGTAGCGCTTCTTCATATCGGCGCGCTGCTTCTTCCTGTTTATTATTGCGTACAGATTGACGCGGTTCTTGAGCATCGGCAGATTTACGTCCCCGATCTTGTCGCTCAACATTTTCATCCTGATTTGAGGGGCGATCATAACGATCGCGTCGGCTACGCGCAGGTACCGTTCGTTCTCGCCGTCTTTCGTTACTTTGGGCTGTTGAGCGATCTTCTAGTTGAGCACGTTCTATCGGACGATTATCTTTGAACAACGCAACCACTTTCGAGAATAAAGAAGCAAGAGCACTTTTTTGTCCAGCAACAGGCTCATTCATCTGAGGCGCGGGGGCACGCGGCACAACCCCTTTTACAGCGGCCTGCTCAGTCACTGCTTCATTAGGTTTCGCCGTTTCTTCCGTTTCTTCGCGGCTTTGGTGACGTGTATGCAGACGATAACTAGGCGTTAACACGACGTCGTCATCAATCTCATCATCACGCTGACGCTCAATAAAATAATCAGGAGTATGTAAATTGGGATTAGGTACCAAAACAACTTCCACTTTATTACGTTGTTCAATTTGGCGAACTACTGCACGCTTCTCATTCAGCAGATAAGTGGCAATACTCACTGGCAATTCGCCTGTAATACGTCGTGTACGCTCTTTCATAGCTTCTTCTTCAATTAAGCGTAACAACGATAAAGCCATCGACTGAATACCGCGAATAGAACCCTGTCCTTTACAACGTGGACAGACACGGTGACTGGATTCATCCATTGATGGGCGCAGACGTTGCCGAGAAAGCTCAAGTAACCCAAAACGAGAAATACGCCCGATTTGTACTCTAGCGCGATCAATCTTGGTTGCATCGTAAAGACGGTTTTCCACTTCCTTGCGGTTACGATTGACTCCCATATCGATGAAATCAATAACAATTAACCCCCCCAAATCGCGCAATCGCATCTGCCGCGCTATTTCATCTGCCGCCTCAAGATTGGTTTGATACGCCGTTTCCTCAATATCCCCACCTTTCGTCGCCTTTGAAGAGTTAATATCAATCGAAACCAGAGCCTCGGTGTAATCAATGACCAGTTCACCACCAGATGGTAATTGCACATTACGTTGATAAGCAGATTCAATCTGCCCTTCAATCTGATAGCGACTGAACAGAGGAATATTATCTTGATAAAGCTTTAATTTATTTAGACTACTAGGCATCACCAGCGACATAAAATCGCTTGCTTGTTGATAAACGCGCTCATCATCAATCAAAATCTGACTAATATCAGGGCGTAAATAATCACGTAAAGCCCGCACAATAATATTGCTTTCCTGATAAATCAGCCTTTGTGGCGGCGCCTTGCGATATTCTTCAACAATAGCTTCCCACAGTTGCAACAAAAAATCCAAGTCCCACTGAAGTTCCTCTTGCGCTCGCCCCACACCTGCGGTACGCACGATAATCCCCATAGAATCAGGAACATCTAGCAAATCCAAAGTTTCACGCAGCTCCTTTCGGTCATCCCCTTGAATACGTCGAGAAACACCGCCAGCGCGAGGGCTGTTTGGCATTAGAACCAGAAATCGTCCAGCCAGACTGATATACGTTGTCAACGCGGCTCCTTTATTACCGCGTTCTTCTTTATCAATCTGTACTAATATTTCTTGCCCAACCTCAATCATATCTTTAAAAGCAGCTTGCCCTTCATGTGCATTGGTTGAACCAGTCAAATACTCTTTGGCAATCTCTTTAAAGGGCAAAAAACCATGACGTTGCGCACCATAATCTACAAATACGGCTTCCAAAGAGGGTTCAATGCGTGTGATTTTACCTTTGTAAATATTAGCTTTTTTCTGTGCAGAATAGAGTGTTTCAATATCAAGATCGTACAGTTGCTGGCCATCAACCAGCGCGACGCGCAGTTCTTCTTGCTGTGTCGCATTTATAAGCATTCTTTTCATTATCAGGTATTCTCCGCCGATCGATCGTACTACTTACCCACGTACAATCGGAAATATATAAATTAAAAGTGTCCGCTCAAGCCTCGTGCTTTTGTCGAACTTTATAATAAAATGTTTTTATTAAGAATTCTTTACGCTCAATCGCGTTTCCAGATTAGCCTCCATAGCTATAATCCGGCAGGCAACTATACCAAAAATGCCGCCTTCCACGCAATGCGGTGGACAAGCAACCGCCCTTATGTAACGATATAGAATCTTACTGTTCATGGAAACTGCTCCATCATGCCTATCAGCCCGCAAACCGAATGTCAATTAAGCACTTACGAGCAACCTTTAAATGAGCGGATACGGTTATTTATGCGCTTGGAATCCATGTTCTTTCAGATGGAAAATTTCCATCGTGCCGATGAATACTATTCCATCCAGCTTTTTCTAGATGCCTTATTTGATGTACTTGATTTTCTCCATCGATACGAGATTCGCTCAGAAATAATCAAAGAATTACAAGGATATAAAACATCTATTGACCGAGAGCATTTTGCGCTGTCGTGGACTTTAAATGAGCGCGTTGCCACGCTAGAAAGTATTGATATGTCGCTACAAGAATCCTATGCAATAAATTTCAATCCTATCAGTGCATTAAGAGAAAATGAGCTTTTTACTAGCCTGCGACAACGCAATTTCAATCAAAGCGGCAATTGTCTTTTTGAGGTTCCCGCTTATCAATATTGGTTGTTACAAAACGAAAATCATGAAATTCCGTTTTTACGCCAATGCCACGAAATGTTTATTCCGATATCTCGAGCGGTTGCTCTGGTTCTGCGTTTAGTGCGTGCTGGCGCTGAAATGACTAATGAATATACCGATGATGGCATTTTTCTGAAAACACTAGATAGTAACCGTCGCAATCAAATGATTCGCATCCATCTTGATACGGAACAACGCGTCTTTCCTAGAATTAGCGGAGATAAACATCGCTTCTCTGTGCGTTTCATGACACAAGAGAATCCTGAACAACGAGCCAAGCAAGTCGATAATTCCGTACATTTTTCTTTGCAGACTTGCGTGCTATAACCAAATGTTTCCTCTGCATCTTTAAATGAATAGCAAGAATCCACCAAATTTCCGCCCCCATACCTTTGCAACGCTTTGTAAAAAACCTATTCATTTTTTTGCGTTTGGCCTAGGCAGTGGTCTGATTCATCCCGCCCCAGGGACATGGGGCACTCTTGCGGCTACCCTACTTTATTTCCCACTTTCTTTCTTACTGACAACGCCCCTGATCACAACGCTCTTTATTTTGCTGACATTCGCTCTTGGTTGTTGGTTTTGTCATGAAACATCGCAAGACCTTGGCGTGCATGACTTTGGAGAAATCGTGTGGGATGAGTTCGTTGGCATCTGGCTTGTACTCGTGCTTTTCCCGCCAGTATTATGGAATCTTTGGGGACTATTTCCTTGCTACCTTACCGCATTCTTACTCTTCCGCTTTTTCGATATTATCAAACCCCCTCCTATCCGCTGGCTGGATCTTTATGCACCAGGCGGTTTCGGCATTATGATAGACGACATCCTCGCTGCTTTGTTCGCAAGCGCAAGCCTTTGGATCATCGCCATTGTGATATAACTTCCTCATTGACTTTACAAAAGGAAACGTATGAAAATTAGTAAAAACAGTGTTGTAGAACTCTCCTACGAACTCTTTGACGATAAAGGTCAAGCCATTATTCATGACGGTGAACCTATTACTTATCTGCACGGTGACTATGGAGGAACTTTTCCAAAAGTTGAAAGTGCACTTGAAGGAAAAGCTGTTGGTGATGAGATTGATATTACGCTTACACCAGACGAACATTTTGGCGAAGTACAAGAAGATTTTATCCGACGCGAACCGCGCAACCTTTTACCAGAAGAAATAGAAGTAGGCATGGTACTGGAAGGCGAAGATGCGCATGGACATATCCAGCTTTTTACAATTAATGACATTAACGAAAATGAAGTTATCCTTAATGGCAATCACCCGCTTGCAGGATTCACCCTTCGTTTCAAAGCCAAAGTACAAAATATTCGCCCTGCTAACGCAGACGAGATTGCACACGGACACGTCCATGGTCCTCATGATCACCATCATCACTAAAAACTTTTTATCTAAAGGCAGCAAAAATGGCTGTCTTTATTGATTCCTAACCCTTAAGTTCATAAAAACATTACATTCAAAAAACGACCATTGGCAAAGCATCAATAGAAGTTCAACTTTTTCGTCTCTTTTGAGTATGTACAAGACATCTCATAAAAACTCACTCCATCACAATAAAAACCGTTCCTTGATAATATCTATAATTTTCCAAATTCTTCGCACTGTTCTTAATGACGCTCACCAACTATCTTAATCACACATAAGCAGACTGCGCCAATATGCATAATCTATCTCTCTAATCATCTCCTATCCATATGAACGCATATCTTTCTCAGCATAGCTGCGATATCTTTCATTTACCTTACTACTAATTTGCACAGCTTAAGAAATACGCGCCCGACAGCATCCCACAAATCAAAGCCGCTTACAAAACAGCTTGGCAAAACTGGCGTCATATCATCTTATCTGTTTCCAACGAACTAAACTTTCCTTTTGCTGCACCACACATAGAGCGATGGTGCAACGGTTGGCAAGTTCGTGTCCATTTCTTTGCCTATTTTAAATACTATGACTGGCAAGAAAGCGCTGCTATATTCTCGGTACTCCTTAATCGACGTCGGCTTACGGTCAGCCTTGATTGGCACTGCTATAAAGCGGGTATCTCTCGCACTACCCTTGCCGACTATAATCGCTGGTTAGACGTCCTCAATCGCAATGACTATGCTGATTTTGCGCTATGGCACGGCACAGACGACGAATATGCCGACTATCAGACAGTTGCTCAAACCACGAATATTTCCCTACAATATCCTGACGATTTCTACTGTATTGGCAAACATCTAGAACGCAATCAACTTGATAACACGGATTGCATCAGCTGGATTCGTACAACCATTAATGAACTCCAACCACTCTATGAAGCTTGCCATCCCTAAACCCCAACAAGGATTATCCTGTATGAATACTGAAGCCGCCTTACTCGCCCTTTCGCCATTAGACGGACGTTATGCCAAAAGCGTTGAAGTGCTACGTCCTATTTTCTCCGAATATGGTCTGATGAAGGCGCGCGTCAAAGTGGAGCTGGAATGGCTGAAAGCACTAGCGCTTGAACCTAAAATCACCGAAATTACACCATTTTCTGCCAACACACTAAATATCATCAATGATGTTATCAACCAATTCTCCCCTGATGATGCTGCCGCAGTAAAGAAAATAGAAGCCACTACTAACCATGACGTCAAAGCCATTGAATACTGGTTGAAACAACGCTTTGCAGAAGTGCCAGAAGTCGCCAATGCCGCCGAATTTATTCACTTTGCTTGCACCAGTGAAGATATCAATAACCTATCACATGCGTTGATGTTAAAGGCTGCTCGCGATGACGTTCTCCTGCCACAGCTTAATGAGATTACTGGAAAACTGAAAAGCATGGCGCATAATCTTGCAGCTATTCCCATGATGAGTCGTACTCACGGACAGCCGGCAACCCCAACCACTTTGGGTAAAGAAATTGCGAATATCATCTACCGACTACAACGCCAAATCGCGCACCTCCAATCACAGGAATTCCTAGGTAAAATTAACGGTGCTGTTGGTAACTACAATGCTCATATAGTGGCTTACCCCAACATTGATTGGGAAGCACACTGCCACTGTTTTGTTGAAGAAGGCTTAGGACTCACATTCAACCCTTATACCATCCAAATCGAACCGCACGACTACATGGCGGAATATTTCCAAACCCTTACCCGCATCAATACTATCCTAATTGACTTCAATCGTGACATTTGGGGTTACATTTCATTAGGTTACTTCAAACAGAAAATCAAAGCTGGTGAAATTGGATCCTCAACGATGCCACACAAAGTGAACCCCATAGACTTCGAAAACTCTGAGGGCAATCTTGGTATGGCAAATGCCGTTCTCGCCTTCCTCGCTGAAAAACTCCCGATATCACGTTGGCAACGTGACCTGACAGACAGCACGGTTCTACGTAATATGGGCATTGCTACCGGCTATACTCTCCTTGGATTCGCCGCCCATTTACGCGGACTGAATAAGCTGGAAGCCAATCCAAACGCCCTAGCCGTTGACCTAGAATCTACTTGGGAGCTCCTTGCCGAGCCGATCCAAACCGTGATGCGTCGTTACAACATCGAGAATCCTTATGAAAAACTCAAAGACCTCACACGCGGAAAAGCAGGCATCACACCTGAAACACTCAAACAATTTATCAACGCTCTCGATATTCCCGCAGATGCTAAAACACAGCTGCTTGCATTAACGCCAGCTCAATATACAGGTAAAGCAGAAGAACTTGCGATGCGAGTTGGAGGAGAAAAATAACCTTCTAATTCAAATAGCAAAGATTCTATTTTTACCATGCATGAATAGCATTAGTATTCTGTGACGTATTGAGGCACTAAAAGAATACAATGAGGCCCCATAATATTTACGCCAAGCTACAATATCAATACAGCATAAAAATAGTATCTAATATCGCTGATTAAAAAATTATTTCATGAATAATTGAAATAAATAACCCGCATAATGCGGGTTATTTATTTTTATCCAGAAGCATTAACCGCCCTGAAAGAAATGATAGAACATAAAAATAACTATTTTTTGAATCTTGCGCTATTCAAACCCACATCCAGCATCATCTGCAAACCTATTGCAAAACTGTCCTCATCCAAACCAAATTTCGGGTGATGATGCGGGAAATTAAAGCCATTACTGCCAGAACCAACAATAGCATATGTTGCAGGAACACGTTGTGAGAAGGCGCTAAAATCTTCAGCTCCCATCATTGGAGGTAAACTAATTACTTTGTCACCATAACGTTGACGCGCCAGTTCACGCACAGTAGCAGTCTTCTCAGGGTCATTCCAAACTCCGCTGTACCCTATTTGATAATCAAAAATATAGCTGGCTCCTGCAGCTTCGCATAAACTTTTTGCTAATCGTTCAATATTTTCTCGTGCAAATTGCCGATTGACTTCGCTAGTCGTTCTCACAGTTCCTTTTAATTCAACACTATCAGGAATAACATTATGAATAGTACCAGCATGAAATACCGTATTAGAAATAACAACAGCATCTAAGGGAGAAATACGGCGTGCCACAATCCCTTGCAATAAAGTTACAAACTGTGCACCAATAAGCACTGGATCAATCGTTTGATCTGGCATTGCCGCATGCCCGCCTTTACCATGAATAGATAAATTATAACTATCCGAATTAGCGCTTACCGAACCATCTTTAATATCCAGAATACCCGTTTCTGAGGTGGACATTAAATGTTGTCCGTAAATAAAGTCAAAATCATCAAAATAACCAGTAGCGACCATTTCCCGCGCACCACCCGGCGGTAATTCTTCAGCATGCTGAAAAATTGCATGAATTTCGCCACTCAACTCATCAAAATGCTCATCGAAGTACTGGCACGCCGTCATCAATATCGCGGTATGACCATCATGCCCACAAGCATGCATCTTGCCATCAACCTGCGACTTGAAAGGTAATTCATCCCGCTCCTCCTGAACGGGCAATGCATCAATATCGGCGCGCAACCCAATCTTAGCGCCAGGCTTATCCGTTTTAAAAACAACAACTACACTGGTTGGCGTTAAGCGTTCAATATGCGTATGCTTCAGTTTAGCCATTTCCTCCGCAATAAAACGACTTGTTTCCACTTCGTGAAAAGAAAGCTCTGGTCTTTGATGTAAATAACGTCGCCAACGAACCAATTGATCCAAATATTTTTGCATAATTACACCTAACTTTTATGGAGTAAGAAAAATATATCCGCCCGGCCCTAATTGACATCCTAAGAGATACCAAATAATCAACATTAATGTCCAGAATATACTAAACGCAATACTATAAGGCATAAGCGCTGCGATAAGCGTCCCCATACCAATATTTTTAGTATAGCGTTGCGCATAAGAAAGCACTAATGGAAGATAAGGCATCATAGGCGTAATAGGATTCGTAATAGAATCTCCCACCCGATAGACCATTTGCGTAAACGCAGGATGGTAATCAAGCAACATCATCATCGGAACAAATATAGGCGCAAGAATGGCCCATTTAGCAGAAGCACTACCAATTAGCATATTCACACACGCAGACAGGAAAACGATACCAACAATTAAAGTAATACCATTCTGCCCTTTAAGTAATTCAGCACCTTTAATTGCAATAATTGTTCCCAAATTACTCCAATTAAAAAACGCCAACATCTGTGCCGCAAAGAAGACAATAACAATATAAGTGCCCATTGCACTCATAGAATCGCCCATCATACGTGAAAGCTCCCGACCAGATTTAGCAGTACCAGCCACCCATGCATAAATCAAACCGGGGAAAAAGAATAACAATGCAATAATAAAACTAACACCATTCATTAAAGGTGATTTATCAATCAAGCTTCCTGTTTCTGCATTCCTCAGTAAGGCACCTTCCGGTATACATAAAAACGCCAATCCCACTAACATCAATAACAAAGTTATATTAGCTGCCAGCATTGCTTTGCGCTCACGTGCGGTGGGTGGTATATCATTCATATCCACACCTTCCTCTGGAGTATAATGCCCCATACGCGGTAAGGTAACTTTATAGGTAACCCATACGCCAACAATAAGTAATAGAAAAGTAGAAGCGGCAATAAAATAATAGTTCATTGCTGCATTTAATGATTCGGCGACATTCGCATCAATCATCTGCGCAGCAGGTTTCGTAAATGCTAAAGCTAATACATCCGTGAGCCCTACCGCAAGATTTGCCGCAAATCCGCCCAATGTAGAAGCATACGCACAAGCAATACCTGCTATAGGGTGATAGCCTAAACGTATAAAAACGATGGCGGCAATAGGTGGCAAAACGATAATAGCAGCATCACCAGCGATATTTCCCATAATCCCTGTAAAAACAATAACTGGAATAATAAAGGCGCGAGGAGCAACGATAACAGCACTCTTCATCAACGTTTCAAACCAGCCTGATTTTTCTGCAACACCTACCCCAATCATTACAGCTAAAACGATACCCAGAGGAGGAAAACTAGAGAAATTTTTGATCGCCTCTTCAATAATACGCGCTAGATTCGCACGGTTAAGCAGATTCACGGCATGGATTGATTTGCCGTCCGCAGGACTAATGGCAGAAACATCAAAAAGTGCACATATCCAAGAAGCTAATAACACGATACCGCACAGGAAAATAAAGATAAAAACAGGATCGGGCAGTTTATTTCCCGCCTTTTCCACACCATCTAGGAAGAAAGTCAATAAATTTCGTCTCTTACGTTCTTCTGACATAGAATCAACTCCTCATTTTGCACAATTAATAACCAATTTGGGGCAAGCGAATGAGGTTAACACAGCTTAAACTTTTTGCAACTCTTCTGACACTAGCACTAAGAGGGTATTCAACTTGTTTAATAGTGTTAAGAATCTGTATATTTTTTATTGACTGTAGGAAAGATTAATTACACTTAAAAAGCTGCTTTCTATCAGAATCGAATATCTTGAATCAAGAAATCAATTTCAATTTGATATAAATTTATCTACACATTTTTATTATCATAAATAATTTAAAAAAACAAACAATTACAATCTATCAGCAAATAAACTCGAATATTAGATTAAAATTTAATTAAAATAGTATAAATAGCTATAATAATCAAAGTAGGATAACCTTTATTAAAAATAAATTATCATCAATTTCTGCATAGAATATATTTTTGATATCTTAAACCTGGAGAATTTATGCTATATAA
Organism: Cardiobacteriaceae bacterium; assembly: GCA_030527905.1. Taxonomy (GTDB): domain Bacteria; phylum Pseudomonadota; class Gammaproteobacteria; order Cardiobacteriales; family Cardiobacteriaceae; genus Cardiobacterium. Next base: position 7,311 of record JAUMZX010000004.1, on the reverse strand, counting down.
AATATTATCATTATGTATGTATATATTTATTTCCTTATTCGTAGCATCATTTATTTTTTTGATCTATAATTTTCATCTATCCAAATTTTCATGGAATATAGAATACTTAAAACCATCAATTATTTTCTTAATTTTTAGCATCTTTTCTAATCATACTAGGTCAAAATTCTTTTCAATTGAATCATCTTCAAATCAATAAAAAAATACCTCATCTAAAAGATAAGAACATCTCTATTTTGTAAAATATAAAGAAAACTACATAATTAATGAAAAAATCAATTAAATTTTAACATTATATTCATAAAAAATAGCTCATGATAGATAAATACTTTTTGTTCAGTCGGTTATGAATACTTGCTACATTAATAAACTTAACTTGTAAGAATTAATCGCGTTGTTTACACTTTTCCTTTTTGCATGGATGCCCAATTTTGGACATTTTTAGCTATTGTCAAGAATGCCAAAGGCACGACTAAGTCGCATGGTTCTTGATGGTAGCTAAAAATTCCTAAAAAATCATTTATGCAAAAAATAAAAGCAAACAAATCTCAAAAATGTAAACAACGCTCCGATTTCCTACACTTAACTTAAATACTGATCTATTTTCTATATATCTTTTAAACCTGAATTTAAACCAGTATTTTATAGAAATGTAGTAACAGCAACTAGCTATCTGACGTATGAGATAATGGTATGATTAGGTCATCATCCGTTCAATAAAAATATACTTTGGAAATTTAACTTAATGGTACATAGCCCAGAGCAATAAAACGAATGGTAATGTCGCTTGTTTTTACATCAATTTCTTTATATTCCAATGGTAGAATTGCAGGATCGTATTGTTCGCGTAGTCGTTGTAGTTCACTTGTAAGTTCTTCGTTCAATTGTGCCATCTGCTCTGCAACTAGATTTTCTCGGGCATTGGCTGCATCTATATCTTGCCGTTCTTTCTGTATCTTACTAGCACTTCGAATAGCCGTCTGGGTTTTACTGATTGTACTTGCTGAAAGTACCTTTCTCCCTGTAAAGGCTTGTAGGAGTGCGCCACCAATAGCTAGCCCTGTCTGTACTAAACTTTGAGAGCTTTGCGCCTTTTCACGAGCCACCGCTGCTTGTGCACTCTGCTGTTGTTTATCTAACGCACTTTGTTTCTTCGCATATTTCAAGCGGAGTGCAGCAATAGCCGTATCACGTTTTTCATGCGCAACCGCCGTTAAACGATTACGGAAAGTCGTTTCATCTTCTCCTGCCTCACTGTAAGCGTCAAGCGTTTTGCTGTAATAGACCCGTACATTTTGACTTTGCCTCAGATGTGTCGCAAGTTCTTTTTCCCAATCTTTCCAAGATGCTACATTTAGCGTCGAAGCGGGTACAGGGTGATACTGACAAGGTTGATGCGGGCTACTTTGCAATTGTTCACTATTTACGACGCTGTTTTGTGCCTGTGACCAATCTGGCGTATCATCAACAAAAGGACATTGTAAAAGTAGATTCTGTTCTTGTCTGGTATTCGTTTTGGCATCTCGGTAATAGAGACGTGCCGACGCAAGAATTAAAGGATAATAATGGGTAAGATCGCTATTTTGCTCGCTCGGCAGATAATAACGCTGAATACCAGCAGGTAAGATCGGAGGTAAGCTGCTTTCCTTCATTTCATTTAAAGCCGAGGCAGATGATTGCTGTTTGCGCGCATCATTTGCGGTAAGATACTTAATTTGTTCGCGATTTAGAGGTCCAGCAAGATAACTCATCGCAAAGCGACTTTTAAAAATACAGGGTTGCTGCTCATGTATATTATGCAATAAAAACAGTCTCTTATCTATCTTATCAAACCATTGATCTAATGTCGCGCGATTTATTCCCTGCTCATTAGCACTCGTCAGACCATCAACCACTCGCGCGCGATCTTGCGCCGTTTGCAAGCGGCCAATAAACCATGTACCAGCATTGGCAAGCGCCTTATAATCCAAGTCAACAGGGTTTTGTGTAGAAAGTATTAGACCTAGTCCGTAAGCGCGCGCTTGCTTCAGCAATGTGAGCAATAGTTTTTTACTGGAAGGGTTGGCACTAGGTGGCAAATAACCAAATAGTTCATCCATATAAAAAATAGCGCGCAAGGTACTGCTGCCACTTTGCCTGCGCATCCAAGCGACCAAATTACCCAAAAATAGCGTGACAAAAAACATCCGCTCCGCATCATTAAGGTGGGCAATATTCAAAATACTGGTTTGCGCACGATGCGCAGCATCATAAAGCAGCTGCTGGCAATCGAGTGGGGCTCCCTGACGCCACACAGCAAAGGATGGAGCAGCAAGTAGTGCATTAAACGCTAACGCTAATTTATCGCGCGCTTTGGGAGGAAAAACTTGCGCAACTGGTAAAACGCCAATTTGAGCAATAGGAGGATTCTGGATTGCGGAAATGAGTTCTGCCAAATCAATATCTTGTCCGCCATCCCAATAATGTCTGAAAATGTGTGTCAAATACAACTGTGCTGGCGCAAAACTATCGCTATTTTCACCCACCAGCGACAATAAGGCGGAAGCAATCGCCTCAAGATAATCCGCGTAACTTTCCCTATCCGCTCGGATTTCGGGATCAGGCGCACCTAAATGCGCTAACAAAGAAAGCGGTAAACCATGCTCTCCACCCGGCGTGTAAATATGCACAGGATTAGTCGCTGCCAGTGCTTCTTGTCGCGCGCTATTTTGCCATGAGTTATCAATACCCTCGCCCCATTTCTTAGCCGTCAACTCCGCCCATTGCTCTAGGGTTTGCCCATCTTGCTTTAGCGCTGCCAAGTCCGCGTAAGGTAAGAAATCCTCGGGACGACGCGCAGGAAAATTGAGGGCTAGGTTCCCCAGATCTCCTTTAGGATCCATGGCAATCACTGGAATACCATCCAATGCTGCTTCCTCCAGCAATGTAACACCTAAGCCGGTCTTCCCCGACCCAGTCATGCCAATAATAACCGCGTGAGTGGTGAGATCGGCAGCATCGTAAAGGATAGGAGTATCTGCATCAGGTAGGATTTCCGTACCAAGGTAAAACTGACCAATTTTTTCAGGAAGGAGCGACATATTCATTATTCCAATGGAGTGATAATGGGGGATTTATTGTGGGTAAATATTCTATAAGATATTTTCCCATATTTTCCGGAAATCTATTTATTGTAAAAATTTTATGTTAGTAGTGTGTTTGATATTGTCGATTGAGATGAAAAGTTTATAGACATATATTGACGTTAATGACGTTTTTTCGGCGTCACGACTTATGAAATCGCAACTTTATCCGCACAAGTAAAACAAGCTCATGGTAAAAACATAATGGCGGTCTTATATAAGAAAATACAGGAACTATCCTATTTTTATTCATCAATAGTAACAACATGTTTTATTTTCTACGTTCCTTAAGTCTCCGCTTCCTTCACTTGAATGAACATAGTTCACATATTCTCGTTAGTGAGAGCCTCCGAATTACGCTTGTAGCATGACCAAGATATTTACTGGAATATCGGCATTGATAAAAGTTTTCTTTTTAATCATGACTCATAAACCAATAGGTTTTCATCGCCATACACATACTATGAATCTTTTCGTTCCTTTCATGAAATAGCGACGAAACAATACATCATTTCAAAATATTGTTAGAAGTAAGATTGAAATAACCGATTTCTTTGTATCTTAGCGAAATAAAATTCTTTGGACGCTAGTTTAATTGCGCTATTTTCCACTTAGGATAAACGTAATAAAGGCAGCAATGCGGTTAGGTCAGATGCCGTACTATATAAATCGGCGACTTGCCGTACACTCGCACGCTCAACAACACCACCGTAGCCAATAACGGCATCCGCAGCGCCTGATGCCCGTGCAGCAACATCGCTCATCCCGTCACCAATCATGACCACATACTGCAATCCATAACGTTTCTTCCATTCAGCTACGATGGCAGCCTTTCCTTGAGCCGTTGTTAACGGGCTATCAATAACGCCCAAATAATCGCCATTCATATCAAAGCGGAGAGAAACAGCAAAAGTATCGGCAGCCTCTACGCCCAAAGCATCTGCTAACGGCAAAATAGCGGGTAATAAACCACCACTAACAATGGCAACTTTAATACCGGCTGCCTGTAAGCGCGCAATAGTCTCTTGCGCTCCTGAAACGACATGCGCTAAATAGCGTTCTGCGAGCGCCACAACATCTTCATACTTAGGTCGAATGAGCGACAAGCGTTCACCATACACGGCTTCTAATGGCACTTCGCCGTTCATAGCCCGGTGTGTAAGCGCGCTTACTTGCGCAGCTACGCCAGCTAATGCGGCAAGTTCATCAATACCTTCTAGGGTAGAAAGCGTCGCATCACAATCAAACACAACACCATCTGCGGTCTTAGGGAGCATTTGCACAGAAGATCTCCTTTATTGTTAAGCCTAAATAAAAAATTAAAGCATATCGCCAAACAGAAAATTTTAATTTTCTTTGCTCTATTTTAATAATGAGTGGAGGTATTAACCATTTTTTATATTCATATAAAACTGATGATGTAGCAAAAGAGAGAACGAGTATTACTACTTGAATCCGCTTTTCATCTAATAAATTAGGTTATTACTATGAAATTATGATTTTAATCCGTCATATCAACGCTAGATTAAAACCTTTTACTTTTATTAGGGTATGGAGTCTAGTCAGTATCTCACCATTCATCAGGAACAAATAAACCTATTGTTGTTAAGTGTATTCACCTCATGACACCTTAAAATCAAAGCTAAAGCCTACCTACGATATTCGATATTACATTGCGACAACGGTTTATAGTTCATGTTTCTTATACCAGGCTCTTATTTTCATGATGTGTGAATACGCGGATAATTCTTTAACTTGTCGTCCTCACAAAGTTAAGAAACCATTAGTATCAACGTGCCTATATGTCACACTTTAGACCTACAAGATAACATTAGCGCCACATAAACGCACAGTAGAAAAAGCGTCTCATGATAAGTTTACATAATGAATGAAAAGAGCCACCTTAGCTCATCTTCTTCACCACTCCTACTAACAATGGCTATAAAAAAAGCCGGACTAAAAGTCCGGCCATTCCATAAGACTGTTATTGCAAGCCTTTAATGACGTCACTCACGCCTTTAAGTGAGAAACTCATCGTTTGTTGTTCGTTAGCAACATAAGCTGCCACTTGTAATGTATTCCCTTTTTTAATGCTTTCAAGGGTTTTTCCTTCAAGCGGAAGCGCAACATTGCAACCAGATTGGTCACAAAAATCAAATGGAACAACGCCCACTTGTTTACCATCTACAGCCAGTCCCATACCGGCGCGTAGATTTACACCAAGGGGTACCGTAACAAAAGCAACCACATTTTTAGCTTCTGGGATATAACGTAAAAGAATACGACCAACCGGTTCTTGTTTATCATTATTGACTACTTGAACCGCACCACATTCATTTCCCTGACACGTGCCTTTCCAATCACCATAAGCTTTGCCTTCAGAAAGCTTAGCAGTAGCGGTGATACTAGCGGCAACAAGAGCAGCGGCGGCAGCAATTTTCAGTGTAGTTTTCATAAAACCTCCTAAGGTAAAAAAGCGCCGCGAAGTGTAACAGGTTTGCCGAAGCGGGTCTATGGCAGTTCATTAACCCGTTAATTGTCGTGTAATCAAACGTTTTAGCGGAGGTAAACTTTGTGAAAGACGCAAGACCCCGTGTCGTAAGCACTTAGCTGGTAAAGTTTCGCGCGTAAATAATTTAACAATCGCATTAGTGCCGTGATATAGCGGACGCGTATTCAATTGGTGTCGACGGTCATAAGCAGCGAGTAGTGCGGGATCACCAATGTCTTTCCCCTGCCCCGCTTGCCGTAAAATCAAACGAGAGAGAATCTCCTGACTCTGTAGTCCCAGATTAAACCCGTGTGCCGTCACAGGATGCATACCGCAAGCAGTATCGCCAATTAAAGCGCAACGATTTGCATAAAAACGGCGTGCATGGACACCAATTAGCGGATAATCATGCACACTACTACATAACTTCATTGCGCCTAAACGATGCTCAATCTTTATTGCCACATAATCAGCCAACGTATCTCCATCCATTGCTAATAATTCTGGCGCCTTACGGCTATCAATAGTCACCACACAATTCGTCGTATGATCCGTTAGAGGTAACAAAGCTAACGTGCTGCCGTAAAAAAAGCATTCGCTCGCCGTATGATCATTGGAATATTCATGTTCCAAACGAAAAACGAGGACGACACGACCAAACTCATGTGTATCAGCAGGAATTCCCATTGCTCGTCGCGTAAAAGAAAAACGACTGTCTGCCGCAACGAGTAATGCACCACGAAGCGTCTCGCCATTATCTAACGTTACTGTTGCCGCCCCTGCATCACTCGTGCAACCAACCATACGTCGCCCGATATGCCAACGAATATTTTCTTGCGTTTGTACCGCTTCATACGCTGCTTTACGAATCACATGGTTTGAAACCAAATAGCCTAGCGTATCAATGGGTTCCCGATGACTGTTTACAGATGGCACAGGAAAATACAGGCGAAAATCCGAATCCCCATTGCGTACAGAAGCTGCGCGTAGAAAATGGATATCATCTTGAGGAAAGCGCTGCCAAATGCCCAGATTTTCCAAAATCCCCTTTGACGGATGGGTTAACGCAATCTCGCGTCCATCGAACGGTGGATTTTCTAGCACTTCCTGCGAATGACTTTCCACAACACTAATATTGAGTGAGCTTCCCGCCAACGCACGACAAAAAGACAAGCCCGCAGGCCCCGCGCCAACAACGATAATATCTGTTTGTTCTTGCATGATATTTCTCTCCGATAAACGCAAAAATCCTCAGCATTATACGCTGATTTCGATCGTTCATTAGGGCACTACCTTATTTCCACTGCTCTCAAAAAACGGACTTTATTTGTTCTAATATACTAATAATAAATAAAAAACGTTCCTAGAAAAAATCTACACAAAAATGATAAATAATTTTATATTCACAACAAATTGAAACAGATAGTTGAATATCATCCGTCATAACTTTTTTATCTCATGAACACATACACATATCATGATGAAAAGCCGAGTACATTCCGAATTTTCACTCTTAAATCAGCTACATAAAATAAGTTCCATACTTTTCATCCGGAGAATCAAGCCCCCCTAACGCGCCCCTAGCTTATGACAGAAACCCACATCTGCTCTGATAGATTCGACAGACTCGTATAGAAGAAAATCTGAGACCTTTGCAAAAGGTCCCCAAACCGCTTACATTACCCCGACATCCACAAC